>CAMFLX010000011.1 GCA_945957555.1 uncultured Cytophagales bacterium | reverse complement strand
TAAAAACGTTCGGTAAAGAAATCTACGTAAACATGGCTGTATTCTAACCTAATGAAATGTTCACTTTGTACCTGAACAATAAATCCATATTGCTTAATAATAGTACTGTATGAAGTTTGTAAGAAATCTAGTTTTTCAATTATTTTCATATATAATTACTCAATAATATTATTATCCTCAAGTTTAGTAAATGTAGTTAAATTGGCGGCTTTATCAGATGGTAACATTTTTTTTGTCAATGGATCGAACCTGTATCCATGTTTCCATTCAAGTCTATGAAATTACCCTTTTTTATTTGAATGATTATTTTCATGAAATAATATATTCAAGCTTGTACACTTCGCTCCAACTTTTGCCTAACCTATTATCAAAAACACTAAATACTAAATAGTCATTATTGTTGGGGCTTTTCATTCCAGTAAACTTCCAATAATTGCTTTTGAAATCGCATATTAGATAATCATTTTTATCATAATAATATTCACCCACAATTTTGTAATTGTTTAAAAAATCTATATCACTTTCATCCATAGGTCTGCATGGATCAATTACAATTCGGGTAAACTCAACAACATTATTATCTAGAAAACTTAGACAATTTTGATAGATCAAACCAAACAAATTATTGCCCGCATGCAAATGTGCATCTGTAATTAATCCCGATAAATATTTTTTGTTTTTCATTTTTAATCCCCTATAAAATTTTCATTTTGAAGCGTTCTCGTTGGAAGTTTGTTGGCCTTATTTGGAGGTACCATCATTTTAGTATCAGGATCGTACCTGTATCCATGCTTCCATTCAAATCTATGAACTTCTTTTCCAAATCCTGATAGTCTACCTGGTGCACTATATAAGTCTTCCAGTTTAGATACTATGAAAATATCAGCATTTTGTATTACTGCAGCATCTACCCATCTTGCATTAACAATATTAAAAAAACCTCCTTTTTTAGAAAAATAATCAACTACTTCTTTTGACACATTTAGCATATTAAACTTTTGTCCAAGTGGAGTTAAATATTCTGGATTTGCACTAGGACGTAATAAATTATAGTCTGTAATCTCTGGATAATTTAATTCTCTCAAAATAAAGTCTAAATCAGAATTAAAACTACCTACCAAAAATGTTCCTTGCTTAGCATTTTTGGTAATTAAAGCACCTGATGTAGGTGAATGGCTGAAAGCTATTTCCACAAATTTCAACACCTTCGGCACATACACCACCTTAAACACATTGGCATAATTAGCCTGCAACTCACTCAGTGCACCCTTATATTTTTCAAGATCCGTAGGGCTTATACCCAATTCGTCAGTATGCTGTATGGCCGTATTGAGTTCATCCTGTAGGTTTTCGGAGGCTTTTTGTAGGTTTGCCATTTTGCCTGAGGCTATGGTTTTACTGGCGGCTCTATAGTAGGCGACAAAACTGCCTACTCCCGTGCCTAGGCTGACAAGTCCTGTTGAGGTCGCTATGGCGTTCAAAGAGTTCTTGAGACTCTCGGGCATGCTCTCGTTGCCAAGATTGGCGGCTACCGCCGCTGAAGTAGAGACCAATCCTGTTACTGCAGAGGTACGGGCAAGAAACATGGCAATGCCTGGCTCTCCCCCCATTTCCCAGGTTAATGCAGTAACGGCCACCTCCACCATGAGCCAGACACGAGCTTCCTTGATCTTCTGATGGGCATTTACCGTAAGGTTGGCCAGAAAATAAGCTGGCATATAATAGACCTTTTCGATTCCGTCACTAAAATCAGTCAGGTAGACCAGCTGCGTTGCTCCAAGCGTCCTTGTGCTTTGACGTGTTGAGAGCCGATGGTCGAAATAATAACATTGGGGAGCTGGGGTACCCGATGGCCTGATGATCTTATCGCAACAGGTCCTTAGGTTCATACTGACATCAATACCATAATAGTCTATGTTCACCTCACCAGACTTGAGGTCGAAACTGGCATCATCAAACTTGGGGCTGAGTAGGCTCGGGTTGGTGTTGCACTTGTTTTCTGGATAGTCATAGGCGATGTTGAGGTTGCGCACAGGGTCTTGGCTCATGTCCTTGAGTTCCTGGGCAAACGCAGAAATAGGAATCTTTTTGAGCAGGCTCTTTAGGGCTTGGTTCATATCCCCCATGTCACTTTCCACATCAAAAGTGCCTGGTCTGATGTTGTCATGCCAATGCGCCAATACTGTGTAGGTCTGACCTTTAGGTTTATAATCCAGATATTTATATAGCTGATAGGCATGCTTTTGAGGGATCTTCTTTAGGATCCATACAACCAAACCATCTGCATTCCCATCCCATTTTTGAAACTTGTAGGTTAGGGTAAGTAGTCTCAGCAATTGGCTTGCATTGATCTCTTGCAGGTGTTGGTCAGTGAGCTTGTCGCTGATATCCTTCGCACTGAGCTGGTATTGGGCTGCCTTGAGCTCGAAGCTTTGTAGGAACAGTTCCAATTCGGCCTTGTATACCGCATTGGGCGAGTTGAAACCTTTGACAATCTGAAAGAGGGTCTCCGTTTTGCCCTTGATCTTTGCCTCCAAGGTCTTATAAGCATAAGACATGTACAACTCCTCTGCGTTGAGATCGCTCTTGATACTGGAAGAGAGCTCAAGCGCCATGCGTTTGTCAACGGCTACACTGGTATTGACCTCTATCTTGGCACTTGCTGGGCTATTGCTAGAGAGCTTGCTCAGCATGCTGGGTGTGCCATAAGTCAAATCTATGCCCAAGAGGATGCCGAGTTTATCGGACTGGCTGATCTTGCTGAGTTTTGCAATTCTTTTGATGGCCAAATCATGGGCTGTTTCCACTGGTTTGTAGCTCGTGACAACGGGCTTGTTGGCAACATTTTGAACGGTCTCAGAGGGGTAGACTATGGGCTCAAACTTGAACTTTGGCCTTCCATAGACACCGTAATAGGCCTCTTGTAGGCTTTTTACAGATGCTGTATTGATATCGTCCAGCTTATTGACCTTATTGAGTCCCTGAAAATAGAGCAAGAGGTCATCGGTGTTAATGGCCGCAAGCCTGTCTGTTAGCAATACGTAAGCCGCATATTTCTTGTCTTTGTAAAGATAACTTCCTTGCTGCTCATATATATAGTTGTTGAGGGTATTGATAAAGGATTGAGACAAAGGTACGGCCTTGTTACTGCGCAGGTCCACAAAGTAGTTGGGAATACTGCTGGCATCTTGGTTCTGCTGGTATTCTATGCTGTTATTGGCCTCAATAATACTGTCAAGCTGGTTCACGGCCTCTGTTACTATGTGGTCCCAATAGCCGGATTCCGAAGAGGAGTCTTTGGCCTGTGAGCAGAGAACACTCAACAATATGGGAAAAAGGAGGTGTTTGAGTCTATTCATTTTCAAATTCGGTTTGGCTCATGCTGGTCAGTAGTTCCAATGTTGCGGTTTTGAGCACGCTCTTAAAGTCCTTGTCGTCACCATTGATGAGGTTGTTCATCGTACTGATGCCCAGTTTGGAGACGTTGGCTAAAAGGTTGTCCGTGATTTCCGTCTTAAACTTCTCAAAGTTTTCTGGCTTCACCACTTCCTTGGCTATGGCTATGAGCTGTAGCTCAAGGATGATCTTGTTGGCAGTTTTTTGGGTGGTCTTCTGAAAGTTGGCAGTTTTCTGAAAGGTTTCAGATGCGAGAATCTGTTTTGCTTGTTCGGGGCTGATGTCCAGTTCCTCACCTGTGGCAAGGATGGTCATGTCTTCCAAGTCGAACCTCTCTTCATCACCTATGGCTGTGCCCTCGTCAAGGGTTGTACTTGGCAAAGCTTCCGCTTGTATTTTCCTCTGCATCATGCTGTCTCGCCTTGCGGCATAGCTATCATAAGTTCCTTGTATGATTTCTTGGCAAACCAAAATCAAGAGGTCTTTGACCTTACTGGCGAGGATGTCCTTCGCATCACTGCTAGAAACATTCAAGGTAAAATTCTGCTTGAGACTGTCCCTCAGTGTAACCGTAATCTCATAACTACCCGTATTCTTGCAATTGATCCAAGCTTGGTCGTAATTGGTCTTCACGATGAGCTTGCTCTTGCCCCAATCGATGTCACCACTGAGCATACTGCCATCTGGGGCTTGGGCTTCCAGCATCACCGTACTATCCGCTCCCTTTTTCTGCCAAACAGGAATAGACCTACCTCCCCAATATTTGGTATTGTTGAGTTTGAGCACGAAAGGAGGTGTAAAACTTTTACCAATCGAAGTTTTGAGGCTTCTCAGTGCCAAGAGGTACGCTTTGGTTATGTCATCCGTGGCCTTGTCTACATCTACGTAGGTTTTGCCCTTATACACACTGTCCATCTTGGCTTTAGCCTTGGCTAACCAATCGGCCTTGATCTGTTTACTACCTGTCAGCTCGGCGCTGAGACTGAAAGGCATTTCTTTATCTTTTAAGGGTTTGAGCTTGGTATTGATCTTGAGCCAAGGCTCGGTATTGTTGCCCTCAAAAAGACTCCCTACTTGGTTGATGAGCCCAATCATGACGCCCTTGGCATCTATGCTTACAATGGGTTGTACCAATACAAAAGAGCTGTCTTGCAGCTCACGTACCAAGCTGATAACGTCTTGACCATACAAAATATCCTTTTTGATGTTGATGACATTTTTGAGCCTCTGCAACAGATAAGCAGCCTTCTTGAGGCTATCACTGGCGGCAGCCTCTTCTTGAGGAGTGAGCTGGGTATCCTCTGGTTTTACCCTGAGCATATCTCCCATACCTGCCGTATCCGAAGGAGAGGTAATGAAATCATCTTGGGCTTGCAGGTTGAATGCAAGTACCAAGAAGATCAAATGCCATATATTTAAGAATCTAGTCATTAGTAAACTCTGTCACTTTCTCAAGCCACACACCCTTTTTTGTTCCCAATTGATCATATAATACTGTTTCGGTACCATCTGGTGCAAATTTCAAAACTACGTTTTTGTTATCAATTTTACGTTTAGCAGTCGCATAGATAGTGCCATCCTCAAAAGCCTCAATCTCATAAAATGTATATTTGCCAGATTCAGGATAAGCCTTGTAACTATAATTAGAAAGGTCAATATTGAAGATAGTTTCTTGACCCGAAGATGATTCTCCCGCTACATATACATGGCCTAGAGTATTAGAGTGATCAACATATTTTGTTTTGATGATCGGTATTGATGAAATTAGCTTTACTTTTTTTGCAATATGGTCAAATTCAAATATCTTTTCTTTATTAACCAATATCGTCTTGTTTGAGTAATAAACTCGATAGATATCCTCAGTATAAAAATTTGTTGTAATAGAGTTGTCTACCATTGAAATTTCAGGAGTAATTACAAATTTCTTGTTAGCTGAATTATACTCCAGCTTACTTACAGTATCCTTTGCACAAAGTCTAAATACACCATCATTCGCAACCCAAAAGCCCCCATACATAAAGTTATTTGACAATACCTTACTTGTCGTTCCATTAATGGCAAATATTTGATTGGTATTGTTCTTCATTAATGCCATAGCGATTATATTGCCTTGGTTGTCGATATCAAATTTTTGAAATCTTAGTACTGAGTCAGGCAATAGATTTGTTTTGGTAAATGTAGAAACATCCAGTTTTATAAACTCTTTAGACGAATATGGAGGCGTCGTTACATAATACAAACTTTTGTTGCCATCAAATTTACAAAATGGGGAGTTGAGGGGATTGCCACCCGGAAGTATAGGAGAATAAAAATTATCTCCAATCTGTGTCAAAGCACCTGTTTTTTTGTCAATAAAATAAGCCTCACTAGGCGTTCCTGTAGCTCGAGTGAAGTTGACCAACATATATTTTGGGGTTGCATTTGATATTTGTCCTGGCTGTAAGATTTCATTTACATCGCCACCAGATGTATTACTCAGATTTATTTCAGAGACCTTGTCAAGCTTTGAAATCATATAAAGTTTATTCCCAGTAGCATTAGCTGGATTTGCAGACTCATCACTAAGTACAAACATAAGTTTAGTCGAATCCTTAATATTAATATTATTGATCGTAAATACAGTAGGGTCAACTTCTTCCTTTTTTTTGTTCTTACAAGCAGAAACGACAAACAATGTTGCAATGATAAAAAATAATGATTTTGAAATTTTCATTTTATGTATGTTTGAGAGATTAATAATTCAATTTAATGATATAGGCCAAAACATAGTAAGGAGGCCTATTTTCAATATTTGCTGTTGCATTTTGTTGAATCGAATTCTTGACAGTTAACCCAGTAATTGCAGCATCCGTAGTTCTGTTTTCTGTTCCCGTTTGACCACCTCTTCCAGAGATTTGCCCCCCACCATTACCATCGTTTCTGAATACGTCAAGATAGCCATGCACATGTGGCTGTTCATTCACATCATGCCCATGACTAGGCAAGCCACTTTGCGTACTTAAAAGTCTCACCTGCTTCGCATCCTGCGTATTCGTCCCGTCAGAAGTACCATCTGCATCCGTAAAGTTTGGGCCTGTCTTTTGTGTAGCATTGTAATCAGTATCGTTAGGATCATAACCCACGATAAAACGACCCTTAAGGTTAGGTGTTCCGTTATTACCATCACACAAAGCCCAGCCCTTAGGCAAGGTGCTGGGATTACCACTCCACATGATAATAGCACCTACAGGCATTGTTCCCTCGCCATAGATTTTCTGTCCAGTAACATTCCCCGTTGAATTCACATCGCTTTTGATCTTACCATTGAATTTAGCATCTCCGTTTACGATCAAGGCACTGCTGTCGGTCTTACTTGTAGCAAATACAGCAGTCCCCGTATGTTTGGTCAAGGTGTCATTAGCGCCGTTTCTAGTAGTTACTGTCGTTTTGAATCCATTCAAAGAATACCAAGTACCTCCCAAGTAATACATGAACATATTCAGTTGGGTATCATATACCAAAAGTCTGTCCGTTGGGGGCACCTTCGGGTTTAATCGCTGTGCGGTAGTCAGCCTTGGCAGCAAAAGACCCAAGTTGCCGTTGATTAAGTCCGGAGTGACATCCAAAGCGGCTGAGGGATGTGGATTAGTGGTATTAATACCCACCTGAGCAGTAAGGCTACCTAGTGCGAACAAGCACAGTCCATAAAAGAATGTTTTCATTTTTACCATTTTAGTACTAGGGTTTGACCCCCAAAGTTATTATTTTATTTTTTAATATTGAATGCCTATAGCTTTAGACATTCAACATTTTACCATTATTCCCATCTTCAAATCGACACATTTTCAAATCTTCAAATTCAAGACTTCTAATCTCTAATTTCTATCTGAATCTCTTCCGATTTCAGTACCAAACCATCCCCAAAGTATTTCCTGATTTGAAAGGTATGTAGCCCTTTTTCTAGGATCGTAAGCCTGAATTTTTCTTCTGTGACGTACTTGGTCAAAGGCTTAAATTCCCCTTCCTTGGTCTTTTCATACAAGATCATCCCCCTGCTTTCCAAGGGAGGTTTAGGAGCGTTCTCATGGCCCCACTTGAACTCCACCAGTTTTTGCTTCTTCTTATAAGAAGCCGAAAGCTTCAGCTGGCCCAAGTCCCGAACCTTGGCCTTGGAGTCATCCGCATACAATAGGTATTCGCTTGACTTCTCTGAGACATTGCCGTTTTTATCAATAGCTGTCATGTACAATTTATAGGTCTTGGCGCCTTGGTATGGATTTTTAAGGATCGTACTGCGTTGATCAGCAGCAATCCGTTTGGAGTATACTGCATTCCCTTCTTTTAAAGAGGGGTTTAGGGGTGTTGCAGTTAAGAAAAGATCAAAGCCAGCCAAATCACTTTCCTTGCCCGCCAACCATTCCACTTCTACATTGCCGTCCTTCAGCTGCACCAGTTTGATATAGGGCTTGTCAGGAGGAATCAGGTCAGGCATCGCCGTACCAATGGTGTCAGACAGTTCAGAAACATTGAAACTCGTATCCACTGCAGCCACTGCATACACAAAACGGTTTCTGGCAACCTTGTTGAGCGTATCCACAAAAAGCGTCCCCTTGAAAGGTCTTTTGGTCAACAACACAAAGGCGCTTTTCGGCTGTTTCGGCAATCCCCTATATACATAATACCCCCACAGATCCTTTTCAGCGTTTGGATTCCATTTAACCTTGATCTTTCCCGTATCTGCCTTAATGGCCAAACCTTTCGGGATCAAAGGAGCCGTCACATCATCCAAGTTGGCGATCACCTTATTGCTAGGACTTTCGTTGTTGGCCGTATCCATACTGCTTACAAAGTAGTAGTAGTCGCCCGCCTCCTTGGGCTTATCCACAAACCTTTGCGTTCCCAAGATGATTTGATCTGTAATTTTTTGGTAGTCCGCATCGCTCTTGCGGCTCCTATAGATATGATAACCCTTCAAGTCCTTCGAGGTACACTTAGACCAACTCAGCCATACCGTCTGTTTGTAGGCAGAATCCTTGCTCAAAACTACAGCTTCAGGACTGCTTTTGTCTGGGATAAAAATATTGATCGCTGGAGTAGCCATACCTTCCTTGCCAAAGAAATCCACGGGAAGTATTTTATAAAAATAGAGCCCACCTTCCTTGAGACTGTCATCGGTAGCAAAGAACTCCCTTTTGAGTTTGGGGTCTGAACTTTGGTACTCGTTGATGATCAGCGGTTCCGCAGTAATACGTTTAAATTCTGCCTCATCGGAACGTCTACGATAGATGTTCACGCCCCAAAATCGTAGGTTTTCGGGCTTCCATGTAAAACCAACCTCTCTTTTTTTAGCCAAGACCACCTTAAAATTGTCCACAGGCTTGAGCAAGCTTTCCTGCTCATCCACGTCTATCTCGGAAGAGACCAAGATATGAGGATCGTACGGATTGTTGGTATACCTGACACAGTATTGGTATTTTTTGCCCTTCTGTACCGTGGTGTCCCTATGGTAAATACCTACAAAGTTCGCAAATTCTGTACTTTCTATGGCCTTGATCCAGAGCGCAATCATCATGATCCCATCAATAGGCTTTTGCTTTCTAGCCTTCACGATCTGCTCAAAAGCATCCAAATCCTTGTCTTTCGCCTTATCGGCATTGGAAATGCTGTTTTGTACCTTGAAGGGCTCAGAGTGGAGCAGTTTCCAGTCTTTATCTGTCGTCTCTTTCCTAAACAGATATACAGGCTTTTCCTGTACCACGTTTTGCGAGAACCATTTGACTTCCACACTGAGCTTCCCATTCTGTACGCCTGCGTCACGTAAAAGTATATGTGTCTGGCCATTAAGAGACAAGAAGCAAGACATAAGACACAAGAGCGTGGCGTGGTATTTTGGAACTATAAATCCAAATAGACCCGTCCATGGTCTCATCAATCTCATTGCCCTATTTCTTAGATCTCTAATCATTATTTTTTTCTTGTTTTTGAGGTCTTGGCTCTTACGTCTTGACTCTTGTGTCTCCATCAAAAATTATATCCATACACCAAATTCGCCCTGAGCTCACTCACCTTTGGACTCGTAGTGCTCGACTTGAGTTCCCTTTGCATCCAGTTCACATCCACACTCAAGCTATGCCCCTTGGCAGGTCTAAAGCTCAAACCCAAACAGTTGTTGAGCGTGAAACCCGTATTTTTGCTGTTGAGAAAATTCGTGGCGTAAGTGATCCCATAGTTGAGCCTCCATGATTTCTTGATGGTTTTGTTGATCCCAAGGTTCGGACCTAGGCTTTTGTTCTGCTGTCCTGCGATTTCGTTGTAAGTTCCCAAGATTGTAGCATTGAGGTTGACCTTGGCCTTTACAAAACCCAAGTTATAGCCCGCATTCATGGAATAGAAATCCGAATTGTTGCTCTTGCTGTCACTTGCCTTTTGGAGTGAGCCAGTCAGGCTAAGACTATGTTTATGTAAACTATCGCCAGTAGTGTAACTACTGCCCAAACTCGCACTTTCAGTAACCTGATTGTACTTGAGCGAATCCGAGTTTTGTTGCAGACTGAGTTGGTTCGCCGTGATGTTCTGGTTGTTGAACTTCGTGTTGGACAGGAAATTGGTATAGGACGTATTAAAACTCAGTTTCTTGGTAGCCATGTAGGACAAATTACCCGCAAAGGCATTGCGCACCATTTCTTGGGTCAGTTTTTTGTCCAAGTTGTTCCGTTGCAAACCATACGTAGTATTCACGCTTACTTTTTGTTTGAACATCTTCCAAGTGACACCTCCAGAGATGTCCTCAATATCGTTGTTGAGGAAAATAGAACCCATCGTTTTGTACTCAGGGTCTATCCTGCGATAGCCAAACTTGACCTGATACTTAGGTCTACTGTATTGAATATTCCCCTGAATAGCCTTATTGACCTGTGTAGAGTTATTGGTCTCAAAGAAATCACCCAAGTTGTTGATGTAAAAGTAGGAAGAAGATTCCCTGGCATTCCTGCTATCAGCCGTATAGGCACTCGTAGCAAACTCCAAGTCCATGTTGATGTATTTGGTAATGGGTTGTTTGGTCGTGATCGCCCACACAAAGTTCTCCGCGGGACTTTTCTTGAGCGAATCGGTCAAGGCCCTATTCAGGGAACTGGCATTGTCTTTAGCCCTAAACAGCACCAAGCCGATTTGTCTTCCGTTCTTTTGGTACCCGATCTTGGAGCCATAGCCATAGCGCTCGTAGGCGGTTTCCCCCTGTACCACACCATCCTGCTCAAAAGCCCCCACAGCTCTTTGCAACCTGCCCCAAAAGGCACTCGCATAAATGGGTGTCTCCTGCCCATTATACTCTATACCACCGCCCAGCCATTGATTGCCAGAAAGCGAATAGGTAGAATATTGTATGCTCCTATATCCAAAGTGACCCGTCCAGTTTTTATAAGTGGGACTCATGCCATATTGGTTAAAGGGCTGCGTATAACTCTTGTTCTGTTGCGAGAGCTGTCCCGAAACGGGTACACTCAAAACCCCAAAGAGATTGAAATTAAGGTTACCACTCAAAAGCCAATAATAGGGATCACGCCTTGCAGTAATTCCTTTCGCCTCATAAAAAGTCTGCGTCACATTAACACCCCCAGTAACCTGTATCGGCTTCTTAAGATCAATCTTGTCAAGGGCTTGCCCAAAGCCAAAATATGAGAAGAAAATCGTACACACAAAGGGAACACTGCTTTGAAGGGATCGGCCTTCAAGAAAATGGTGAGGCTTCTGAGCGAGGTTGCTCAGAAATCCTTGTGTTCGAGGGCGAGGTACGAAGCCCAAGTCATTCAAGGATTTCAGCAAGTGCGTGGGAAAGAAGACCACCAATTTTCTTGAGAGCCTTGACTTTTTTGTTACTTTTTGTGTTAAGACAAAAAGTAAAGAACATTGAAGTCCTATCAAACCACTAAAGTCTATATGATATGTAAAAAGACTCCTTTTCACTCTTTAATAATCTTATAAGTATAACTCTTCTCCAACACCACAAACCTCAACAAATACAGCCCTGAAGCCAGTTGCGAAAAGTTCATCACCTCCCTGATCTGCGCTTGGGTATACTCCTTGTGAAAATGATTTTTCCCCTGCTGATCCACCAAGGAAAGCGAAGAAACCATGCTTTGATTGAGCTCGGTATTGAAATACAAAAAGTCCGTGGTCGGGTTTGGATAATAGCCAATCGGCGTAATGAAGATATTACTAGCCACCTCCTGCAATTCCTTACGCAAAGCATTAGGCTTAATGGTGACATTCTTGGTCATGAAATTATTACAGTTCGCATTGGAAACCCGCAATGAGGTTTGATACGTGTTTTCCTTAGCGTAGATATGGGACACATCTTCTTTATCCTGTCCATAACCATCCCCAAACACCCACTCATTCTTGCTGATCTTTTGCTGACTGGAAGACAAGTTTACAAAGTACACCGTATCCCCCTCAAAAGCCTCCGAAGCCACCAGATATTTGATATTGACATAATTGGGGTCTTTGGAACCGCAAGAGCTTTCCTTGTTTTCGGTAGCACCTGTAAATACATTGGAAGTAGAAGGGATGATATAAACCGCATCACTGCTGAGGCTGTCCATCACTATATCAGCCAATCCACCCTTGGACAGCCAATTACCCTTGAAATTGTCCTTTTGAAAAAGCTCCAAATCTGATTCATCAGTTACAAAGCCCAACACCTCATCATTATGATACGCCATCTTTACGGATTTGATGTCTCCTACATTGGTGGCAGGTATGGCAGGATAAAAATTATAAAACCGTCTAATAGAACCCTTGCCCGCATCCACCATGGCATAATGTCCTCGCTCTATATAAGTCGAACCCATTGAAAAAGCAGGTGCCTCCACAAACAAGCCCAAACCCGCGAGGTTCACATTGCTCTGGCTTGGATCCAACAAGACTTTGGCAAGCAACCTACCACTGCTATTACTATATACACGGTTATCTTTGGTTTCATTGACAAGTTTGCCCACATAATCCTTAAAGGTAATGTTGCTACTGTCGATGTCAATGCTGCCTTTCAGCAGGTTTAAAGTAGAGTCTATGCTAATACTTTGCCTTAAATTGACCTGATTACTCGATTTGTCCAATGTCAATTTATTGAAGGCTACTTTGTGTTCCCCCTTGATTTCTTGATCCTTTGAATCTGTCAAGAATACGGTGCCCGTAGTACCAAAGACTTTCTCTTCCAGACTGTGGTTGATGATGTCGCCCGTGATGTAAACCTTGTTACCATTGTTGATCTTGCCGTATGTTTCGTAAGTCCCCTTCACGTACAGCGTACTTTTGTTGCCAACAGTGATGACATTGCCAGCGGACTGATAAAGCACGGTGTTTTGTGCCATACCTGCCAGACTGAATAATAGTGTGATATGTATCTTTAGTTTCATATTTCTTATATTCTTGTCCTAGACCTATGAGGTTTTTAAAACCTCATAGGTCTTCTTTTAGGATGAAAAAACTCCTGTGTTTTCAGGTTCAATAGGATTGCCATGTGCATTTTCCGTGTCAAGTCCTTCATCATCAAACCGCCTTCTCAAACCCTGCCTCAAAGCCCACACACCAACTCAAAAAACAAGCCCTGCCTTTGGCCAGACCCGTCAACATGGCTGGTTTGGGATTGAACTTGACCCTACCTTCCAATACCACATCTATGGAGATTAGGGTAATATGTCCAGACTTGACAGCCGTGGCATAGTCTATGTAGATATCCACAAAGCCATGTGCCCAGATCCCGAGTTCCTGTAGCACAAAAGTTGGACTGTGTTGTGCCTTGGCATCCACCATGAGTTCTATCCCCGCATTCACACCTACCGCACCCGAGACCACGCCCAAGTCAAAGCCTGCCTTTGCGTTCACGTAATAGCCAATGCCCACCCCAATCGCAATATCCTGATTGTCCAGATGGAAGAAGCCCAAGCCTCCCCAACTGTTGCAGGCCATCACGATCTTTATTGGATTCATCCTGTTGCCTATGTCGATCGAGAAAAAACCGGGCTTAGACTCATAGCGGATCCATGCAGAAGCACACAAAGAGCCAGGCTTGATCATCTCTATGGAGCCATTGACGATCAAATGGCTCTCCGCCGAACTGTAGTAAATGGAAACCGCCCCTTTGATCGTCGCATTGGGGTCTATCTTGTTGTAGGCCACAACGGTACTCATGATCTGTACGTTGCCCTCAAAATCAACCGTATAGTTGTCGTCTTCAGACAAAATGAACTCTGCTTCAAGGGCAATCCTCAACGTTTTCCCTTTGTTCTGGCTATCGAAGGCCACCAGACTCAGATACGCCCCAAAATCGGTCAACGAATCAGGTACGATGTTCGTCCCCCTGTCTATTTCCTTCATGTGTTTGTACACACGGCCTGTACCTGCCACCAATTGTATCGGCCCGATGGTGGCAGGTGTGGTAAACACCTTAGGTTCCTTAGACATTTTGCCCCCCGCCTTCTTGGCCTTGTCGTCCCCAGGGGAAACCTGACAGAACCAGTAATCCCTACCGTTCTTTTTGCCACTGAGATAGATCGCCTCCACACTAAAGGGCTTGGGTCTCTTGATCTGCACCATCACATCGGCCCGCCATACGTTGCCATACACATCGTTTTTCTCATTTTTGAGTACACCGCTAAAGGAAACGAACTTGGTATTGACAGAGATATTGGTGGGGTCTATGCTCACGATACCACCCACATCACCTTTCTTAATTTTTTCACCTAGGTTGTTGAAATTGAGTTGTACCGTAGGGCCTGCGATGGCGTTGAGCACGGGTGTCTTAGCCATGGCTCCGTAGACTAAGTTGTTGACCTGTCCCTCGGTTAGGTCTTCCCACGCTTTTTTGAGGTCCTTGGTAGACCCCGAAATGAGCCCATTGGTCAACCTACTGGCTACTCTGCCCATGTCAATGCCCTTGATGGCATCCACACAGGTCTTTTCACAAGTCTTGGCCAAGTGCTTTGGCTTGATGAAGGACAAAATGGCTTTCAATGACTTTTCAAGCTGTTTGGGCAGTTCATCCTTGAAGTTTTGAACGATCTGTTGACCAGTCACCTCATCGTTCATGAGTTTATGGGCGGAGGTTTGCAGAAAACGGACAATGAAGGTATTGAGACTGTCGACAATCTTTACCGCAATAATATCTTTGATGGGGTTACGTACATTCTTGTCTACAGAGGCCTTGATACTCCTCTTGATTTCCCGAGCAATCTCAGCAGCAATAGTATCCGAGATCCGTAATACCAGTTCCGTAGGGTCGAAAGACTCCTTGTTCTTGAAGCTAGACAGGGCTTTCATCGCGAGGGAATCGAGCAATTTATGGGTCTTTTGGTCTATGTACCTATTGGCAATCCCCAAGCCCTTGTTGCAGACAGAATCCACCTTGGCGGTGACCTTGCCCGTAGCCTTCGTGAGTTTCTGGCCGATAATGCCATAGCCCAATTTGATGAACTCGTCCACAAACTGCTCCACCACATGGTATTCCTTATCGGAGAGCTTGGCGCGCAGACCGCCTTTCACAAGCTCGGCTTGGCCTAGCTTGGTGGTATCCTTGATCTCGGCAACGGGAATCTGTAGGGTCTGGTCGCTTGGTATCTGTGGTAGACTTAGTACCTGATCAGCGGGCGTGTCAAAGCTCGCTAAGGTCTGCACACTGGCTTTGTACTCCTTTTCGAGTGCTTGTGTGGCAATGTCCCTTTTCTGGGTCAAGGAAAGGCCTTCGAGACCATCTGAAGAGTTGGTTGTGGCCGATGGCAAACTTTGCCCATCCCCTTGCAAAATCTCTGGCTCTACAGGCAGCATGCTATTGGGCAAGATACTGTAGATGTTGACTTCTGGTGCTCCTTTTTCACCAGCGATGTCGCTACTGATAGAAATGGCACCACCTATGCCAATAGAATAAGCCCCTGCATTTCTTCCTGCACCTATCTTGGAGGCTGTGTATTCAAAGTCTTCGTATTTGCCCGCGGCTTGTTGCTCCAACAATCTGGTCCCGTTGGGGCTATAAAAACCAATCTTGTAATTACCCCAGATCGCAAAGCCATTGATATTGCCCAAATCCATGTTCAGGTACGGCCACTTGAGTTCAAAACTCATATCAATGCGCTCTTGGTTGGCAAAAACAGCCTTGCCAATCTTGAAATTGAGTTTTTCTCGGTCTTTGTTGGGGTTGAACACAAACTCCAAATGATCAAGACCATCCAGATAGCCAGGACGAATGCCTGCGGTCGTTACGGGACAGATGAACTTAAACTTTTGACTGGTACTTACAAAGGGTACAAAAAGCTCCCCATTCAAATGGCTCTCGTTGAGCGTGTTTTTGACAATATCGATTCTAAAGTCAGTTAGGAAAGCTGGAAAGGTATTGACCTTGACGGTATAACCTTGTTTGAAAAACCTGTTGAAAGTAAAGGTGAGCCCGTCAGCGTCGATGTGGTTGTAGATCGTATCGTTTTCTACCAAGACCAGATTGTATTTGCTCTCTATGTCAAAGAACATCTGTGTGTGCGCATCAAATTCCTTAAGGAAGACGATGTCTGATTTCTCGAGATAAACGCCCTTCCACGAAAGATCCGATTTGAGTTTGAGTGGGGACTGTTTTTCGCTGAAGTCAAAAATGTATTCTTGTGGAATAATGTGCAATCCAAGGTTACTTACGGGCAAAACCCTGTCTGTCGGTTTTCTGTAGAGGTTCTTGAAGTAGTACAGTTGACTCGCATCAGAGAAGGGCAATTTTACCTCTGTAGCCGTAGTGATGGTGTTTTTGATCAGTTTGGGTAAGGCTACATTGCCGTGAATGGCCATGCTGTATTTATTGAGGAATACCGAGAAGGTGGATAATGGGTCTAAGTCAAACCTGAATCCAGCAGGTTCCAAGAGCTTGAAGGTATTGTTGTCTGCAAAGTTAAGCGTCCCTGAGACTTTATAGCGGTTGTAGTCCAGCCAAGTGTATACACTCTTGACTTGTGCGATGGCGAGTTCTTCGGTAGCATGTGGCAAGGCCCAAGTCACTTGTCCATAGAGTTTGATCCCATCCCTGTGGATATGGTATTTAGAGGGGTGAAAGTAGGCGTAGCCGTTGGTACTTTCCAAAGGGCTCAGTCGCAGTAAACTCGTATCCGTAAGATCGCCAATGATGTTGCCTGACTCCAAGACAAAGTTACCCGCCACCATATTGATCTGTAGGTTGCTGAAATTGATCTTTTGGGTCTTACCCGTACTGTCTACCTTAAAGAAACCCGTACCCGACAGACTGCTGAGGTCTGCATTACTGGTCGTTTCCACAAACACGGTATATTCTCCTGCTTGAAAGGATTCGATCAGGGCGGGACCTGAAAACGTCCTGACTTGACTTTCAGCGGTCAATAAAGTTCCCGTATAACTTTGCACCTGCCATACATAGCTGGATTTTTTGTCGAGTTTGGTTTGAAGCAATGTCTGATATTCCGACGAGGGCACAGATGTTGGATAAGTCTGGCTGTAGAAAACAGGATTGTTAATGACAGCTTCTTCCTTGGACTGGTCTGTATTGAGTTTATAGACATTCACCTTATAGCTCACCGTTTGTCCTAAGAGCAGGTTGTTTTGTTTGTACCAAGCAAAAACCAAGGGATCGGTGTCTTTGAAGCTAGCATTGTCCAAAGGTTGTTTGAGCGGGATCACACCGCCTGTGGGATAGCCAAAGTATAGGTAACAGGGCTCTGAATAGCCGTTGTTCTTCAGAGCTTTGCCATCCTGAAACCTCGCCTGTACCCTAAAGGTGTAGGCTTTGCCCTGGCTCAAGATCGGTTCTGACATTCCATACAGCAAGTCGGTATTGGCTTGCCAATCGCTGGTGTAAATGAGCTGAGCTTTGTTATTCTGGATGGCGAATTGTGGGCTTGTATTTCTGTCGGTGACCTCGTAAAGGCTCAACTGGTATTCTAATGGGGAACCACTACCTGTAGCATTGGAGGGCTGCCATTGAAACTTGATGTTCTGAATTTCGGTTTGCGTGATCACGGTACCACAGGCTGGGAAAAGCAAGGATGGTTCATCACTGAGCTGCATGAAGATGTAGGTACAGGCTTTGTTGGAAACGACCTTGCCCGATTGGTGCTCCAAGACCTCTATGCAAAGGTTATAGCCGCCTTCAGGTAATCTGTTGTTGTTCTTGTTGAGTTCTGCGGCGCTGATACCTGAGTAGGTAGTATTGGTGTTGTTGAAGTATTCGGCGATGATGTCGTTGGGAATAGTTTGTACCCCTGTTACAATGGTATAAGGCCTGAAGGCCATGTTGGGATTGCTCTGCAACTTGATGCCATTGCCTTCTAAAGTGACCCGAAACCTTATGTTGAGACTGGATTCGGTAAGATCGTTAAAGTTCAGGGTCGTGATGATCTTGGAACTGCCTGCTCCAAAATAGTCTGAAAGGTAGGTACTGTGTGGTGGAGGTACATTGACATTAAGCTGGACGGGGTAGACTTGAGAAAAAAGCCCCGTAAAAGAGCAAATCAATAGCGTAATTAGTATCCTTAGCATTTTCTAGTGATCAGTAGGCTTATACCTTTGTTTTATTAGTAAATGGACTCCAAAATTAATTATTTAATATAACAATAGTAAATAATACCTATAGTTTTTCTGGTTCTGTCTGCGAGATGATAATTTAAGGTGCGATAGCTTTAAAAACAAAGAACACGGGCAAAGCCCGTGCCTTTGCAAGCTTAAACCCTAAACTAACCTAATACCATGAATCTTTGACTCGCGCATGTTTGATAATGTAACTGTTATATGATTTTTTTCAGAAGTCATCTTAAAATCAAAATATGTTTCAACGAGGGGAACTCGCCCAAAATATAATCTCTAGTATCATCTATGATGATTTGTGGTGTTTTGCTTTTTTTCATACCAATTGATTTAGTATTTTGCTAATAATATAACACAAAGATACCAAGTGAATCAATTATAGTTTATTGACCTTCTGCATAATTTCTGCAGATTTTACATAAAACCATTCATACCCACTCTTGGTATTTTAGCGTTATTAAAATTTGAATAATATGAGTAAATTTGATCATACCAAAAATGATATTTAAACATCTATTAGCGTATTCTTTCTAAAAAACCGTAAAGATCGATCACCTGACAATTGATGTAATAACATGAAATGCCATTTGCAAAAATCCGACTATATTGTCAACAACTATGAAGGTGAGGTTACAGCAGTAGGAGAAATCATTGACGAAATAAAACAGAGTGCCTTCAAGATAATGTCCGAGGAAGAACTAAAGATGTTTATACAGAACCACCAAGAAATACTTTTAGCATTTTAAGAAGTGTGAACCCATCAGTAAACAGGATGATGAGGTGCTAAATTTTTTGGAAGCCAGGTTTTTGAAATTTATAGATGAAGACCAACCTATCTCAGAGACAGGGTGCAATAGGTTTTGGCACACCGATGGACAGACCATTACCGACAAGCGGGAAGGATTCAAGGGGTTTGGCATAAGCGCCTCACCTCTCTTCCACTGCCCCCACACGTTCTTTCAGCAAGGCGATCTGCATCTCTAGGAGGGCGATTTTGTCGTCTTTATACTTCATGCTGGACTCCTTGGGTACCTTTAGAAAGGGAACCGCAAAACTGTAGTAGCTCAGGGCTCTCCAAACATACTCTATGGGGCCATAGTAAATGTATCGCGACCAATAGACGCCTAGACCCATTTGCATGGCGATACAAACCAAAGCATAGGCGAGGCTGAGGTTTGCCCCCATGTATCTGTACATGCCAAAACCAAAGCCGAAAAAGAACACGATGCCCACAAATATGTGGCTCAGATAGTGGCTGAGGCTGAACCTTCCATAGTCAGCCAGCATGCCCCATGCCTTGAAAGTTTTGGTTTTGATATAAACCAGCACAAGTGCGGAGATCGTCAACAAGATATGGGCAAAATCTCTGTATGAAAGCAGCAGTGTACTGAGGAGTTCTTGCTGTTTTTCGTTCCATAACAAAGCCACTACCCAAGCACTGATACTGTGTAAAACCAAAACCATGACGATACTTGCGAACAGCAGTTTATAGATCAAAGTCTGATGTGTTTCTATACGGTCGAAATACCTACACTTGCCGAGATATACACCCAAGATCAAAAACCCCAAAAGCTGCATGTACTTGCCGGTGTTCAGTAGCGAGGTCCAAACCAGACTGCGACCTTGCCAAAAGTTGAAACCAAGAACATCGCCGAGACTCCCCTTTGCATAGATGAGGTTCATGGTGGCTTCCAAGTCTTGCCCTGTAGTGTTTACGGCTTCAAGGCTTGGGTAAAGAAAGGCAATGGCTAAGCGACAGAGTAGAGGGATTTGGAGCATGAGTACGAGTGCTAAAGCTAATAGTGCCTTAGTAGGCCAATTTGTGAGCAACAAGAGTGGGATGGCCGCTAGGGTATAGAGGTACAAAAGATCTTCTTTGAACAAGAGCGAAAACAGTAGGCTTGCTAAAGCCAAGATGCACATTCGCCGCAACAAGTAAGGCACAAAGGTTTTGGGCATAGACCTTGACCTCGCGTATTGTATGTAGGTGCTCCAGCCAAACGTGAGCGCAAATATTGCGTAGGCTTTGCCTCCGATAAGTTGTGTGGTCCAGTACATCACGCGCTGGTCCATCTGGCTTGAAAATAAAAGACCTTGTTCTGGAGAAGTAGAAAAGTTAAAATGCGTCATAGCATTTATCATCACTATACCGATCAGTGCAAAACCCTTGATGGCATCCATCAAAGGATTTCGGGGAAGTAGGGTAATTTTGAATACTTGCATTGTCTATCATTTGATACAAGTTTACATCAAAAGATAGAATATGTCACAGAATAGGATTTGTTTTATGGGATAATTAAGGTGTTTTGTATGCTAAAACATGAGGTTTCATTACGCTTAAGCACCCTTATGAAAATCGTCGATTAAATCATTAATTGGGTTTGTTTGCTTGAGCTTAACTTTATTTTACCAAGTCATTTCTGGTTTGAATTTTTGTAGGTTTTATTAAATAGCGATGCCTTCGCTTGAAGCGAAGGCATCGCTATGATTTATCGCTTTCTAGAATAGCTATATACGATTTTACCTTTGTGGTTTACAAAATACAGCTTCATGGTATCGCCCTTGACGGTTACGATGGCAAAGCCAGGGATACTGCCTGCGAATAGGGTGTGCTCATACGATGCCGAGGGTCTTACCTCAGCACCTGAACCAGACAAAATGTAGTCTACGACACTGCCTTGCGGTTTTTGATGCTGCAGGTCGTGGTCATGCCCACAAAAATAAGCCTGCACCTTGTTGGTTTCTAGTCTGGGCTTTAGGGTGCCAAAAAGTTCTTTGGTGTCGCCATGTTTAGGATTTGAGGAATACACTGGGTGGTGGCCGATCACAAACTTCCATTCTTCTTTGGCTTGGGTTGATGCTGTAAATACACTGTCTATCCACTGCCATTGTTTCAGGGTGTCTTGCTTGGCAAGATCTGGGTAGTCCGTCATGCTTTTTCTGTATTTCTTCACATACGGGTTGGTGTCTATAAACATGAAACGTATTTTTTGGTCATCGTCTGTTTCTTTGCTAAAGGTATAGTAAGGTGCAGGCATTACCCATCGTCTGCTCTTTTTGGTGTAATCTATCTGTGCTTGGGTATTACCTCTGTAGTCGTGATTGCCTAGTACAGGGTGCCAATCTATTTGTAGCGCATTGCTCTTGTACACGTTTTCAAATGAATTCATCCACTGTGGGTCGTCTATACTTGCTACACCATAGGTATAGAAGTTGTCGCCAGTAGAAATGATGAATTCGGGATCCGCGATTTCGGCGCACTTTTTCATAAATGCCGCCACTTCGCTTTGCATGCTTTCGCCGTTGCGGCCCCAGTCGCCTATCACGAAGAACACAAAGGCATCGTCTTCGATATGTTTTTTAGTAAAACTCACACCACTTGATTGGGGAGAATGCTTGTGATTACAAGCTAAGGTCATTGAGGCGAAAACGGCACCAATAACGATTTTGGAAAAATAATTCATCTTAATAAAACTTGTTCTTTAAATGCTTGAAAAAAACTGTGAATAATATGGTAAACCCAAAGGGAGTATAGTGTAAAAACCTATACAGCCTTTGGGTAAATTACTATTTAGTACTATAAGCACCAATATAGGTACCGATGGCAGGAGAACTATAAGTGATGCCGTTCAACACCAGCCCTGAAGCGAAGTGTAAGCTTAGGCTGGTCTTCCCTTTGTTGAGACCAGGCGCGCCTGCTTGTAGGTGAAAGTCCCAAGCGGTATTGAAAGTGGCATTGTTGCCATCGGTGTTTACGGGATAGTTCACAAACTTAGGGTCGTTGGCACCCACCACGTTTGAGATGATTGCATTCGTATCCTTAACTATGTCGGCAGAAGGCTGGAACTGATCTACGCCTGTTTGGGTATAGCCATAGTAGTGGCCGTTGTTAATAGTGCTACGCACATCTTCCTTGTTCTTGGTATCTCTTTTCACGCCAAACCTACAGTTGGCTAAGAGGTTGTTGGCAAGGTCAACGCGTACATTTTTTTCCAACCAGATAGATCCACCTTTTACATCAGGTCTTCTCCAGCCCGCATTCACGATCGTATTGTTATAAGCCTTTACATAAGCCTGTGGGGTACGGTCGCCAGAGTTGGAGAGCTTGAGGCCGTTGGTGTTCACTCCATAGATGAGGTTATACGCCACATCAGCCAATACGCCAGACTTGATGTTGATGGCATCGCCACCTGTAAGCCCTGTGGTATAGAACACATTGTTGGCAATGATCATTTGCCCGCCTTCCAAATAAAGTCCGTCTTCTTGGAAGTTACGCACGGTGTTATTTCTAAACACCAACTTGCCGTTCACATTAGCGTAGTTCAGTACAGGCACGTTTTCTCCAGATACTGCCTTGTACAATCCGTCTTTAACCGATACCGACTCCTCGGTGGTGGTGGCGCCACCATATTCTATGATTGTGTGCTCGATCAACATCTCAGCGCAGGTATTACTCCCGAAAATTCCTCCCCAGAGCTTTCCAAACTTGTTGGCTTCTGTCTTGCTCGAATCTGGCACCGTGAGTTTAACAGGGTTTTGCTCCGTGCCTTTGCAGTATAGGTTACCCTTTACGATGAACTCTGGGTGCGTAGCAGGATCGAAGATGATGGTGGTGCCTTCCTCTATGGTCAAGGCCTTGCCCTCTGCTACAGTGATGGTGCCCGATACTGTGTAGATCTTGGTGTTGTTCCAAGTACCTTCCACATTGCCCGATACATTGGTTTGTTGTACGGCGGGCTCTTCCGTTTTTGTCTTTTTACAGCTGCTTACCATCAACATGGTTGACAGTGATAGTCCTAAAAGTAACTTGCTCGTTTTCATTTTTTAAATGTTAATGTTAAATACACGTTTGAATGATTGTTTTAAAATTTGTACCGCAGTCCCAATAAATAGGAGCGCTGGTAATAGTCTTTCTGAATGAGTGTTTTGCCAGACTTTTCTTGTAGCGGAATTTCATTGTTGGCCATGTTTTCACCTTTGATGTACACCTCGAGAGGTGTATTGAGCAGGTTGTTGACCTTTAAGAATACCGTTAGTTTCTTTTTGAAAGTCTTGTTGAGCGATAGATCCATTTGTAGGATGCCTTTTTGCCATAGGTCATTGTCTGCAAATTGCGATACCGTATTGATGCGCGCGCCTGTATATGCTGCAGCAATCTGTGTTTCTAGTCCTTTCTTGCTGTCAATAAACATGAAGGTCACATTGCCTACGTGTGCTGCTTGACCGTACAGTGGGCGTGTTTGATCTACCGAGATGAGCTTTAGATCTCCCTTTTCATCACGAATGCGCAGAGACTTAGCTGTGGTAATCGCAGAATGAGTATAAGTGTAGTTGGCTTTAAGGCCCAGTTTTTTATAATACTTGATGAGGTCGAGCTCCAAACCGTAGTTGGTAGCGTTGCCGAAATTGCCCGGTGAATAGTAGATGTCGCTGCCTCTTTTGGCGTCTGCCTGCAAGGTATATTCTATAGGGTTTTGGATGTGTTTATAAAAAATGCCCAGCATATATTGCTCATTGGCTTTGGGAAAATACTCATATCTCATGTCGAGATTGTCTGCCAAGGCTCTTTTCAGTTGCGGATTGCCTCTTTCCCTATAGTCTTCATAGATCATATTATAGGGTACGATCTCAAAGAAGCCAGGCCTATTGAGCGACCTAAAATAGGAGAGTCTTACATTGTGGTTTTTGTAAGGCATGTGTTTAAGGCTCAGACTGGGTAATAGATCTGTGTAGGTTTGTTTACCAACAGGATAGCTCTCGTTGGCAGGATACCGAAGCTCATAACCTTGCTGTATGTGTTCTACCCTAGCGCCGCCTAAGACCTGAGTTTTGAATTTGGTAAATTTAAATTGAAGGTAGCCATCTCTGAGTTCCTCGCTGGCGTCGTAATTGAGCGCGGTGGCTACGCTGCCTTTTGGGTTTTGTAGGAGCCAAGGAATATCCGAATAGCGCTGGAAATCTTTGCCAAACTCATCATTTACATGGTCTGGGCGAATTTGAAAGGTGTAGTTGTTGTAGAAGTTATCGCGATGTTTGGTTCTGTACAGCCCTCCCATCATCCATTCGACAACCGTATCAATCAACCTTTGTGTATAAGTCAGGTTTAAGTATGCTGAAAAATCACGATCAGAGTTGTGCTCCCAACGTCTTGTGGCATTGTTGGCAGTGGTGATTCTGTCTTGGTTGTTCTCTCTCACACCCCTAAGGTTTATGGTGGTATTGTCGGGCACCAAGTTGGTCGCCAATGAGTATACAGCAGACCACTGAATTTTAAACTTAGGCAGCAGACTGTGTTCGCCTTGGAGTGTGCTGTTATAGATTTTTTGTGTGGTATAGCGTGAGCGTGTACTATAAGTGAGCTTCGCAGTGCCGCTGTCAGGATGATAGTTGGAGGAGAAATCCACCGTTTTTACATTACGTATTTGTATGTTATCGAGCCCAATAGCTACATTGTACCAATGAAACTTGTGACGAGCGCCCAATTTATAGTCTAGTTTGGCATGTACGCCATAGCGTCTCTGCAGCTCGGAGTACTGCCTTTCACTCATGTTTACTAGGGTTGCATACCGGTTGGTATCCACGTTTTCAGCACCAAAAAAGGTGCTGTTATTTCCCCTATAGGTGTTTTGATAGCTGGTAGCAATGAGCACACCGAGTTTCTTCTTAAAGAATCTGTTTCCCAAAGAGAGTCCAGCTACCGTATTAAGCGGAGCTGAAATATTTTTATAAGCAATGGTTCCTGTGGGAAAGTCCGAGAGTTGAGCACTGTAGTTTTTGCCTCTTTCTTCATAAGGAGAAACTTCATGGATCGCTTTAAAGCCATAGGAAACAAAATCTCTTTTGGTAAACAGTTCGCAGAATCCGGTAGCGATGTTTGCACTCAGATAAGGGTGGTCTGGGGCGTCTTTCATCACCAAATTAATGGCACCACCTATGGCATCCCCCTCAAGCTGAGGACTCAGCGACTTTGTTACTTCAAGTCTGTCAAGCATCTCCGCAGGAAATAAATCGAGCGGTACGTATCGGTACTTGTTGTCCGGGCTTGGGATTTTTACCCCATTTACAGTAGTATAGTTGTAGCGCTTATCCATACCACGCACTATGGCATGTTGCCCGTCTCCATTGCTGTTGCGTTCTACCGATATACCAGAGACTCTTTGTACCACATTGGCCACTGTAATGTCTGGAGAAATCTGGATCGCTTTGGCAGAGACTATATTGGTGATCTGATCCGCATTCTTTTCCTTTGCTCTGGCGTTTTCATCCGATTCCCTGTCATGTGCGGAAATCATAGTTACTGTGCCCAAGTCCGTGATTGCTTCATTAACTAGGAGAAACTGTACAGTTGCTTCACTTTCGGCACTATCAATAGTGACTATGAGTTCCCTTCGTAAATAGCCCTCTGCAAAGCAAACTAAGACCAGAGAGCCGGAAGGTGCATTCTTGAATTCGAAACGGCCTTCCAGATCAGACTCTACGCTCTGTTCGGTTCCCTTTATGAAGACTACAGCACTGATGAGCGACTCCCCGGTCAGTGAGTCGTTCACAACTCCTTTGATGTTAGCACCAGTCATTAAAAAAGTAATGCAGCTAATCCAGAAGAAAATGATTCTGTATAACATGAATCTAAAAATCATTTTGCAAAGTTTGTCCTCGAGATGTTCTAGTACAAAGATTTAGGGGGGACAAAGTAGGGGACATGAGGTAATGGTCTTATTTGTAATTGGCTTACAAACAGTATATTAACATTTGCAATCCAAAATGATAATATTCTCTTAACACACTTGAGGCTTATTTTTGTGAATTGGTTTTTAAGTGTTGCATGTGGTGTGGTATAAAGGTTTAGTAAAGATTTGTCTGGTGTTATTGCTGTTTATCAGTAAAAGTATATCTGCCCAAGGCTACGCAGACAGTCTCAAAAAAGGAGAGCAACTCTTCCTGAAGGAAGATTACCTTTCGGCATTTAGTTTCTTTTTAAAACTAACAACCGAACTTGAGGTACAAAAGCCTAAGTCTTCCGTATTGGGCTATGCTTACATGCATTTGGCAAATTGTTATGAGTATTTTGATTATGAAAAAGATGCCCTTGCTTATCTACATAAATCATTGGGGATCTTTGAACAGCAACATGATAAGGAAGGCTTGGCATACGTACTGGCTTATCAAGGGGATATCTTGGAAGACCAAGGACGTACAGAAGAAGCTTTCGTGGGTTTTAAGAAATCCTTAGTTTATTTTTCTGAATTGAAACAAGACAAAGGACTCGCTATGGTGTATGACAATATCGCGAGTGTGTATGAAAGCACTCAAAATTATGACACCTCTCGTGCCTATCTAGAAAAAGCTTATAAAATTTCGGAATCTATAAGAGACACTTTCTTTATGGCCAAGGTGCTGAATAACCTAGGCGATGTGCATAGACGTTGGGGAAAACTGGAGCAGTCTCTGGCATATTACCATCAAGCCTTGCGCTGGGCCGAATTGCTTCACAGTAATGATTTGCAAAGGAGCAATTTGAAAGACATTTCAAAAACCTATTATGAACTAGGATATTATAAGGAAGCTTACCAATCTTTTGATCAGTTTTATGAAGCTCATAAAAAACTGAAGATCGAAAAGAAGATAGATGAGATCACTCGTTTACAAGTTGAAAATAACAGTCAGCAGAAAAACTTAGAGATTCAAGCTTTGGAAGCCGAAAAACAGATCATCAACCTTAAGCTCATCATAGCGGGATCTGTATTGGCCTTGCTGGTTGTTATTTGTGTCTTGCTATTTATAGGGCATCGCATTAAAACTAAGAAAAATCAAGAGCTGGCCAAAGTACAAACGAATCTTTTGAAGACGGAGCTCAAGGCATCGCGACTCGAAAAGGATAACCTCGAAAAGGAGCTGGAATTGAGGTTGAAAAAATTGAAACATTATACTACTGTGCTCATCGAGAAAAACGAGACAATGGAGCAATTGAAAAAGAAACTCAACGAATCGTTGGAAAGGGAAGACATCAGGAAGTCGTCACGAAACAGAATGCTTGAAGAACTTACCAGTGCCACTATCCTTACTGACGATGACTGGAAGCAGTTTAAGACCCGTTTTGAAGATGTTTATGGAGGATTTTTTACAAAACTAAAAACAGAATACCCAGATCTTTCCTTTGGAGACATTCGATTGGCGGCAGTTATGAAGTTGCAGCTTTCTCCGAGAGAAATTGCCTCTATGATGGGAATCTCAGAAGACAGTGTGAAAAAAGCAAAGCAGCGACTCCGCAACAAGATTTCAGCGGATCCAAGTTTTAAACTTAAAGCTTGGGTAGAAGGACTTTAATATTAAAATCTTATCTGTTCCGACCACAGCAAGGGTTCTGGCAGAGGAAGGCTTGCAAACTCTAAATGAATCACCTTTCTGCGTTGTGGTACCGTACTGCGCTCTGAGGCATGGAGCAATAGAGGGGACATAAGCATGATGCCTCCCGCAGGTACTTCGCAGATCGCTTCTTTTTCCACATTCCAATCGATCGTTTCTGGTCTGTAGATTCCTTTTTGAGGAGAGCCCAACACAACTTTAAGGGCGCCATTATATCGGTCCGTGTGGTCGAGGTGAATTCGGATCGTAAAGTTATTTTGCAAAATGGATAATGGAGGCTGCACCGCAAATTGGTTTTGCTTCACCGTCCATGGGCCAAAGCCATCCAAGTCTACTTTTTGATCCACAGAAATCGTAAGATCCTGATGGTAGGCCACAAACCAATTGGAGAGCGGTGGTTTATCGAAATAAATGGATTTGCTCACAAAATAGCCCTCTCCAAAATGATTCCTGATGAAATCTCTGAACCCTTGGGTAAAAATCAGGTCCTTAACCGTAGGAATCTCTTGCAAAAACTGACGGATGGCAAACAATTCGCTGGATCTCCGAAAGTTGGCACTGAGCGGTCTGGTAGTTTCAATAGTCTGAATGAGGCGCGCAAGCTCTTGTTTGGAGAAAAGTTCAGTTACAATCGCATAACCATCCCTTCTATAAGTTTCAAGCAAGGTATTCATACTCATGTATGCTGTTATTTGCCTTGGTTGGCCTTTTTGATTTTGTATTTCATGGTAGCACCTATGTTGAAGGCCGCATTTTTGGCATCGTCAGCCTTAGGGCCTTTGAACAGTTCATCTACCGATTCATTAAAAGTGCTGAGCCACTGCTCGAAGTGCTCGGGTAATATCATTTTCTTATCGTTCAGCAACAAGTGCGGGTTCATCACGTTGCCCATATAGGCATTGGGTGTATTAAAAAGTATAAAATCCCAAAAACCTACCATGATGGGTTTGTGGTGTTCCCAGTCTATAGAAACTACTTTGCCAAAGAAATCCCCCACGCCCTCCACATGCACAAGCTTGCTATAAAAGTGTTCGATGAGGCTTTCTATATCCGTTCTGTTTTCAATATCCTTCATTGTGAATTGCTTAATGCTAAAGGCTTGAAGCCTTTGGTGAATTTTGGAAATCATGTATCACGATTCCATTGCAAATTAACAAAATCCAATTATATTTGCCCCCATGATTTTGGAAAACACCATATCTTATATCATTATCTGTTTACTCCCGCCACCCGTGAGGGTATCCTGTTGTTGTTAGGTAGTACATTTCTACCCATTTCTCATCTACATTCCTTTTATATTTTTACAATATCACTAAATTTGAAACATGTTTGCTTTAGATAAATTACAACAAGACGCTATAGAACTGCTCAAACATCTGATTAGAACCGAGTCGTTTAGTAAGCAAGAGCACAATACAGCCGAGATTCTCAACAACTTTTTAACAGAAAGAGGAGTCGAGACCAAAAGGGAGAAAAATAATATTTGGGCATTTAATAAAAATTTTGATAGCAATAAACCAACTATTTTATTAAATTCGCACCATGATACTGTAAAGCCAAACCCAGGTTATACAAATGATCCTTACGATCCTTTTGTAAAAGATGGAAAATTATTTGGTTTGGGCAGTAACGATGCTGGGGGGTGTCTGGTATCGCTCATTGCTACCTTCTTGCATTTCTACGATAAGGAAAACATGAAATATAATTTCTGTATCGCAGCTACCGCAGAAGAAGAGATTTCAGGTTTTGACGGACTTGAATTGGTATATCCAAAATTGGGCAAGATAGATTTTGCCATTGTAGGGGAACCTACCTTAATGGATATAGCAGTAGCAGAAAAAGGACTGATGGTGATTGACTGTGTAGCCATAGGCAAAGCAGGGCACGCCGCACGTGAGGAAGGTGACAATGCGATTTATAAAGCCATTAAAGATATAGAATGGATTAAAAATTATAAGTTCGACAGAGTTTCTCCGCACTTAGGACCTATGAAAATGTCGGTAACCATCATCAATGCAGGTTATCAGCACAATGTGGTTCCAGAAAAGTGCCAGTTTACTATAGATGTACGCATCACGGAGATGTACAGAAACGAGGAAGTGTTGAAAATCATTGATGACAACATAGAATCGGAAGTGCATCCGCGATCAGTAAGGTTGAGGCCTTCGTTTATTGACCCAGAGCATGCTTTGGTAAAAGCTGCAACCAAATTTGGAGCAAAAACGTATGGATCACCAACCACGTCAGATCAAGCTTTGATACCAGTGCCATCCGTGAAAATGGGACCAGGTAATTCGGCTAGGTCGCATACTGCCAATGAATTCATCTATCTCATTGAGGTAGAGGAAGGAATTGAGAAGTATATCAAAATTCTTGGAGAGTTAGTTTAGATTTATACTTACTTAAAGCCGGACGGAGATGTAAAAGTTTTCGTTCGGTTTTTCGTTTTATTCCAGATTCAAAAATTATCCGTTTTTTCATAATTGTAAAAACACAAAAACTCAACATACAAAATTCAACACCCAACATTCAAAGTCATGAGCTTGCACGTTTACAACACACTTTCGAGGCAAAAAGAAAAGTTTGAACCTATCAAACCGCCATTTGTGGGCATGTATTTGTGTGGGCCTACGGTATATGGCGATCCACACTTGGGTCATGCACGTAGCGCAGTTACTTTTGATATTGTATACAGATATTTGGTTCACCTCGGCTATAAGGTACGCTATGTACGTAACATAACCGATGTGGGACACCTTGAAAACGATGCGGACGAAGGGGATGACAAAATCGCAAAAAAGGCTAGGTTGGAGCAGTTGGAACCTATGGAAGTGGCACAGGCCTATACCAATAACTACCATAGAGATATGGACATGCTCAATGTGAAACGTCCGAGCATAGAGCCAAGGGCTACAGGACACATCATTGAACAAATTGAGTCTATCCAAAAGATCATCAAAAATGGTTATGCTTACGAAGCGGAAGGTTCCATTTATTTTGATGTGGAGGCTTATCATAAAAAATTCAATTATGGTATCCTATCCGGTAGGGTCATAGAAGACTTGCGATCAAATACCCGTGATCTTGACGGTCAATCAGAAAAAAGAAGCCCATTGGACTTCGCACTTTGGAAAAAGGCTAATCCTGAGCATATCATGCGCTGGAACTCTCCTTGGGGCAGCGGTTTCCCGGGCTGGCATATAGAATGTACCGCCATGGCTGCCAAATATTTGGGAGATCGTTTCGACATACACGGTGGCGGTATGGACCTTACCTTTCCGCATCATGAGTGTGAGATTGCACAATCAGAGGCTAGCGTGGGTACTTCTCCTGCCAAATATTGGATGCACAACAATATGATTACCATTGATGGCAAGAAAATGGGTAAGTCGTACGGAAACTTCATCAATTTGCAGGAGTTTTTTGACGGGTCGCATACCTTCTTGGAACAAGCGTATTCACCCATGACGATTCGTTTGTACATACTGCAGGCGCAATACAGAAGTACACTGGATATTTCCAACACTTCCTTGAAGGCGGCACAGGTGGCTTTTAGGAAGTTGCTGAACACCTACAAGACCTTGCCTAAAATCTCCTACACGGAGCAAGAAACGAAAGACGATAAATTCCAAGCAGAGATCCAAAAAGCCATAGACTTGGCTTATGAAGGCATGAATGATGACTTCAATACAGGTATCGCACTTTCGGCAATGTTTGCCATGTCAGGCTTCATCAATCAGTTTTTTACGGGACAGAAACCTACTGGTGCAGTACCAAAGGAATTGTTTGATAAGTTAGTTCACACTTATACCGTATTTTTCACGGATGTTTTGGGCTTTGTGGAGGAAAACTACATCAGCTCAGAAAGTACGGTCACTTCCTTGTTAGAGATCTACAAAGATGCCAAAGAAGCCAAAGCCTACGACAAGGTGGATCAGATTCGAGCCCTGCTCAAAAAAGAAGGCGTAGCTGTAAAAGACATGAAGGGCAAGGTGGATTGGGCATACGAGGTTTAAATTTATAGCGTTCACATAAAAGGAAAAGGCTTCGCAGGTATGCGAGGCCTTTTTCGTGAAAAATATTTTTAAAAGCCTGTAACTTTATGCGGGGTATGGGAGTCCTACCGTCAAATCAAAAAAATAAACATGAAAAATCTAGTTGTATATGTATTTTTAGGAGCTCTTTTTACCTCTTGTGCTAAGAAAAATGAGCCAGTGCCTGATGTGCCGAACTGTCAGGTTGTTTCCTTTAATGATTCTTTGGGGAAGCCTATATTTTATATTGAATATATGCCTAATACAAACAAAATTTCAAAAATATATGAGAAAGACAACAATGGGAATATAGTGACTACGGATTTTCCAGTATACTATTACAATGTCTTTGGGCAATTGGATTCGGCAATAAGTTCATCCTCCAAACATATTTTTACTTACTATGGCGATGGGCTTATCAAAACGATGAGATTTACATACGGTAACAGCTCTGATCATACCTATTCTTATAAATATTTAAATGGAGATTTGATTGAAAAGATAGCAAATGATAACCTGTCTTCTGGGAGTGCAGATACTACGACATTCTCTGGGTACTATAAAGGCAAACCTAAGTATCGTTCGAATAATAATAATGTTGTTACTGAATTTGAGTATGATTCAGATATGGATTTGGTAAAAACATACTCTTACAATAATAATGTACGAACCTTAATTTCTGAATGTGAATACGATAAAAATGTTGTTGTTGGACCTGTCTTCAACCTGTATAAGCAACTTGTGTTCGAATACTTCTCTTATGACGATCTAAATCTCAGTTCCCTAAACCTAACCCAACATCTAGGTAAAAAGGCCATTTTTTATAATTCTTCAGATGGACAAATTACAAAAGTGACCAATTATACAGATATTAAAGCAAATCATCAGGGTGTTGTTACACATTATAAAGAATATGAGTCTGTACCTCAATATTTCTTAAATGGAATCTACGATTTTTCTTACGCTTGCGAATAAGTAAATTATTGGAGTCTAACTTTAAATATTGATTTTATGAAAAATCCGATTTTGTATCTGTTTTTAGTTGTTCTTATGTTTTCTTGTGCTAAACGCAACCAGACCATACCAGCAAAACTGGATTTCTGTACAGTAAGAAGTTTTAAGTATTCTGGGGTATTTTCTGCTGATAATCAACAGTATGCAAAAGTATTTTCTACCTATAGGGGAAGAAAATACGAAATGGATTCTATTGTGGAGACAGACAGTAATGGACATTACTTGAAAACTTTAATCAAAAGAACTTTCGATGAAAATAGTAATTTAAAAACTGAAGAACTGCCCGATAAAAAACTAGTTTATACAGTTCAAAGCAACAAATGTATCAAATGCAAAGAGTTAAGTCTTACAAATGAGCTCATAAGAGAGTTTAATTATGAATATGACAAAAGACTTTTGACCAAAATATTTGTTGATGAAGGGGGACTAAAAGACACTATACAGCTATTCTATCCATTTGATTATGGACAAATTACAATTCGACCTATTAAGATCATCAGACATGGGGGCAAAATTCGGTATTATAGGAATTATGATTTTTATAATAATTTAATTAAGGATTCATATGCCGAATACTCTAACCCAAATTCCCCTGATTCAGTGGATAAACAAACTGATATATATTCAAAAACATTTGACATTTTTTCTCATAATAATTTTATCATTCAAAAATATATTACCAACAAAGACCTGGGCAATCTCTTGCACACAAAATTTGATAATACATTTTATTTGGGTAGAGGGGTCTTCATTCCCAGAATGGATGATGCTGATAATACCAATTGGGAGCCTGAATTGATTTTGAATGAACAAAAACAACTTAAATCATATTCTCATGGACAATATGGTTTCGGCAATATCTCAGAATTTAAATACTCTTGCGAATAAATGACCCAAAAGGAGTTTGGACATATAGTAGACGAATACGCCAACCGATTGTGTCGATTTGCCGACAAACTTTTGGTGAACAAAGAACAGGCTAAAGATGTAACCCAAGATACCTTTACAAAACTTTGGGAGCATCGCAATAATATAGATGTTTCTAAGTTGAAAAGCTGGCTTTTTGCAGTGAGCTATAATGAGTGTATGGGTTTGTTGCGGAATCAAAAGCGTATGGTATACGACCATGACTTTAAAAACAATTACCACCATGCTCCAGAAAGTAGTGATCTGAAATCGGTGATCAAGACCAGCCTTGAGATGCTCTCTGATGTACAGAAATCTATATTGTTACTTCGCGACTATGAAGGCTACAACTATGATGAGATTGGCGATATCTTGAACCTTTCAGAATCGCAGGTGAAGGTATATCTCTTTAGGGCAAGGCAAAAAATGAAGGATTATTTAAAAGATATTGATTTGGTGATTTAAATGCTTAAAGCTTGGTAAAAGCTAAAAGAACAATAAAGAAATATAGTAGAGATTTAGGCATTAGTCCTTAAGCCTTTAGCGAAAAAAACACATGAACATCAACAAGGGAAATATAGATGAACATCTCTTCGAGTATTTTGAAGACCAGCTGTCGCCCACGCAGGCGGATGCGCTAATGGACTTTATCCATCAAAATCCTGAGTTTGAGAAGGATTTTGTGCAATGGAAGAAGGCTTACCATCATAAAGATCAGGTACAAGAGGATTATGGAATTGCATCAAAAATAAAAGGGAGTATCCATATTAATAAAGGCATTAAGCCCTACTACTTTGGCGGCATCTTGGTATTGGGTTTGGCACTGGGCTGGCTCATCAACAGTGTAAGTGGACTGCATGGTAATGATACGAATATTGCTAGGGTTCAGACCATTCAGCAAAATGGTATCGAGGAGAAAAGTATCGAAAATGGGACTACTGTGAATGAGAATGCAGGCGTTTTGCTAAAACCCAAAAGCAGGCTGGATATGCAAAAGGTCGAGAAAACAGAAGGCGCAGGAATTATTGAAGAGGTCAAACAGGAAGAATCTATTACTGAATCTGAACAGAATCCAAATATTGAATCCTATGAACCTAAATCTAATAATGAGGATGCTATTGAAACAGAATCGCCTGCTCTAAAAGAATTGGATTTAACAGTTACAGAAGTAGACTCTAGTTTGGAAGTTCATGAGAATGAAACGCCAAATCAAAAAAAGACCACATCTCAAAAACACAAGAAAAAATACAAGGGCAAACGCAAGGGGATGTTTTCCACCACAGATAAGATTTTGCCAGTGAATACTAATTTTTAAGATCTAATTAAATTTTTATACAAATCATGAAAAATACCTTTTTAACATTAGTAGCCATAGCCACATTCAATATTCTTGCCCAAGTAGGCGTGCCCAATCTAAGTCAAGTACCCATGCTCATGCATCCCTCTATGGTGGGAAGTAATGGTGGAAAAAGGATGGCCGCGGTCTATGGGAATGGCACATTTACTGGTAACAACAACCAGTTCAAAGATCAGATCAGGCATGATAATGCTGTAGATATTTATCATTTTCCATATTCTAATCTTGATAATAGAATAAAATTATTTGATTGGTATCAAAAAAGTAATTTTTTATTGAGCTATGACCAACTGTCGAAAAAACTGGGCTCTGGTCTTGGTGGATATATTAATTATTCCTTTGTTCCTAATCAAGGGGCAGCATTCAATGATTATCAATCGAAATACTCCTCCTTTTCACAACATAATGCTAACATGGGCCTGTCGTTTGCACCTAAATATACCATTTTAGACAAGGATAATCCTGCCGAGATTAAATATACCTGGTCGCCTAGCGTTTCTGTAAATTATCAGTTCTTCAAAGCAAATGAGTCTTTGTTGATTTCTGGTGATAACCCAGATACACTTACAGCTATTGATTATCAGAAAAAAGAAAAAGTACAGTCCTTTGATCTCAATGTTGGAGGCTTGCTGAACAGTAGCTTTTGGGTATTAGGTGGTACTGTTGGCTACGGTTTTGACAAACTCAACAACCACCACCATTTAAACCGCTTGGGTGCTCAGGATCAAATTGCTTTTACAAATTTTGTGCACCAAGCAAGAGTTTCGGGCTGTGTAGCACGTTCATTTCCAAGAAGAGAAAAATCTCTGATCAGCTTCACACCCAAATTTAAAGTGAATTATGCATTGCCTTTTGGCAAGCAGCCTAAAGATTTCAGTCCCTATACTGGTAACGCGTTAAATTTATGTCTTGATTTCAGAGTATGGAATATTCTGTTTGGCATTTCAGGACAAGGTGGTGCATATGATAGGTACTCTAGTTTATATTTAGGGTATAAGACTCAAAATTGGAAAGCAATCCTAGGGCTTGATCCATTTCCAGGAAGTTCTGCACTTACAACTTACGCAGTAAGCAAAAACTATTCAAGACTCTTGGAGCTTTCGTTCTCTTATCAGATTAAGTAGACTACTTAGCCAAAGGAATTAGAGCTTTGTGTAACTTATTATATGATCAGTTCGGGTTATTGGTCGATTTGTGGATATAAAAATGGGTAATTCCACTTAGGAAATCGTGTTGATCTTGCTGTTTCTCCCATTTTAAGTTATCTTCAAGCTTAAACATTTAAATTTTTAAGATATGAAAAGAAAAACTACCACTCTTTTATTGGCGCTCGGCTTTATTTTTTCTGCACAGGCTGCTATTCAAGTCATTTTTGTTGGTCAAAGCGGTTTGACATTCTCTCCTTCATCTGTTTCTGTAGCGGTTGGTGATACGGTTCGTTTCACATGGGTGAGCGGATCTCATACTACAACATCGGTCTCTGTACCTTCTGGTGCGGCTACTTGGGCCTCAACCATGTCTGCCAACGTAACAGTGTTTGACTATGTAGTTACCACAGAAGGTCAATATGGCTACAAGTGTAATCCTCATGCTGGAGCTGGCATGGTGGGAACTTTCTCTGCAACACTTACCGGAATCAATGACAAGTTTGCAGCTATTAAAAGTTCTATCGCGATAGCGCCTAATCCTGTGTTAGACCAGACGACCCTTAGCTTTAATTCAGACCGTTCTTTCAAAGGTTCTGTGAAGATCTACAATGCTACAGGCGATTTGGTATACGATGACAAAATGAAAGTAGAGACTGGCGACAACAGCTATTTGTTAAACCTTAGCAAATTGGGTTCTGGTTTGTATTATGTAAACTTGTTGGATAAAAACGATTCATTTTTAGTTCAGAAATTGATCAAGCAGTAAGTACTTATAAGACTTGATCAAGTAAACCTGTGAGGTTTGTACGGTAAATTACCGTATTTACTTTCAGACCAAAACCTCACAGGTTTATTGTTTATAGATTGCTTTTGGGATCTAATTTGCAAACCTCACAGGTTTTGTACCTAACTAATAAAATATTTTTTTAATTTTAAAGCTTATCTCAAATGGAAACCCGCGTTTAGAATACTGTCCATGTATTTTCAATTGAAGAACTTTAGAGGTTTTTTATCATGCAAGCTCGTATCTCGCCTTGTTTGTTTATTACTTTTCTTAAACTTTGATACCATAGAGGCTTTTGAGAAGAAGTATGAGGGCTTTGTATTTAACGACCATGAAGCAAGCCTAGCCTTAACCACAGGGATTCACTACCTAAGACTAGAAAACGAGAGCTTTCCTAAACAATGGCCTTCTATCGATTTATTTAATAGCTATTCCTTACGAAATTCGACACTCACACCAGGGTATTATCTGATCCAAATCGACCTCCAAAACCTCAGCAATGAAGATACTTTGTTGCTTGATTTTGGTTATCACAGGATCAAATCGTTAGACATGGAGGTAATCCATGAAAATGGAGCTAAGCAACACTACCACATGGGGATGTTTGATCCCATATCCAAGCGAAAACATAAACATCATAAGCTTTTGTTTGATATCCCTGTAAAAAAAGGAGAACAGGTACAGTGTCGGTGTAGGATTTATAGTCATGAATTCTTTAGTCTTCCGATGCAAATAGGTACAGAAAAGGACGTCTTACTTAGTTTGACAAAGGAGGATGTGACTTACTCCTTATTTACCGGAATCTTTGTAAGCATGATTCTCTACAACCTATTTATATATCTTACCACCAGGGATGAAATGTATCTTAAATATGTGGTATACACAGCATTTTTGGTATATAGTCAATTATCTTTGTTTGGTTTTTTACAACATTTCGTATTTGGCGAATACCCTCAGGTGGACTACTGGGCTTATATGGTTAGCGGAAGTTTGGTAGGCACTACTGGCTGTCTGTTTATTGCAGGCTATTTGGAAATTAAAAAGTACTCTAAATGGGTTTACAGATGTATCATTACTGTTGGTCTTTTATTTCCTTCCTATTTTATTTTAGATCTTTTGGGCTTCCATGTAGCGAAGGAATTCACCTATGACATTTTGGGGCTCAGTTGTTTTACGCTATTCTACATTGCTGTATACATAACCATCAAAAAAGGAAATCTAAAAACTAAGTTTTTATTGGTAGGCTGGTCTTTGTTCATGCTTGGTTATATCATATTTATTTTAAAGAACGAAGGCTTACTGCCTTTGAATAACTTTACACACTATGGTATGATTACTGGCTCTGCACTTGAGATGCTTCTTCTGTCGTTTGCCTTGGCAGATAGGTTTAATACCATTAGAAAAGATAATGAAAAGAAACAGGAGGAGATCATTCGGCAACTTGAAACCAATGAAAAGTTCTTGAGGATTTCCAAACAGTTGGAGTTGGATAAAGAGCGTCTGAAGAAAGAAATACTTCTTTCTGAATACGAGTCGTTAAAAAAGCAAGTAAGTCCCCACTTTCTCTTTAACAGTCTCAATGTGCTGGCAGATTTAGTGCAGGAGGAACCTGAACTGGCGGTATCCTTTGTGTCAGAGTTGGCCAAGGTATATAGATACATATTGGAATGCGAACAAGAACGACTTGTAGAGCTGTCCACAGAGGTTGAGTTTATCAAATCATATGTATTTTTGTTAAAAATCAGGTTTGAAGAAAACCTTCATGTTGTCATTGATATTTCAGAATCTGAGTACAGACTCATCGCACCACTTACCTTACAGTTATTGGTGGAAAATGCCGTAAAACACAATATTATTAGTTCGGCGAAACCATTGAGGATTTGTATATTTATAGAAAATGGGTTTGTAGTGGTTAGCAATAATTTTCAGGCGAGGAGGGACCAAAACAAATCCATAGGTCTCGGTTTGAACAATATCAAATCACGATATCAATTTTTTTCTACTAATGAGGTAGAGATATTAAATGAAGAAGGGCAATTTATAGTAAAGGTGCCTTTGGTAGATCATGAACAAGTATAAGCTAAATATTAAATGAAAGTCTTGATCATTGAAGATGAAAGGAGAGCGGCTAATCGTCTGTCTAAAATGATTCATACCTATAATCCATCTATTGAAATCGTAGACAGGTTGGAGTCAGTGACCATGGCCCTCAAATGGTTTTCAGAGAATAACTTGCCAGATCTCGTTTTTATGGACATACAATTAGGTGATGGTTTGTGTTTTGATATCTTTGAGGAAATGCAAATTTCGGTACCTGTTATATTTACTACCGCATTTGATCAGTTTGCCATAAAAGCCTTCAAATTTTACAGTATTGACTATTTGCTAAAACCAATTAATTATGCTGCGATGAAGACTGCCCTTGATAAATTCCATTTTCTGAAACACAGTATCTTGGATGGTAAACTCTATAGAAGTACTGCGGAATTGATCAAAAACCCAATTAAAGATCGTTTAGTTATTAAAATGGGAGAGAGCCTTAATACCATCAAAGCAGTTGATATTGCATTGATTGCCAGCAAGGACAAACATACGTATCTTCACAAATGTGATCAGAAGAAATTCATTATCGACTATACCTTGGAGCAGCTTGAAATATTACTCGACCCTGCTTTGTTTTTTAGGATAAGCAGATCCTTTATTGTGAATAAAGAATCTATTTACGACATTAAAAACCATATCAACAGTCGACTGATCTTACAACTCAATATGCCAGTTGAGTATTCTGAGATTATTGTAAGCAGAGAGAAAGTTTCCGATTTTAAAAAATGGCTAGAATAGTATATTTAACCCAAATTCATGTTAAAATAGAGTAATGCGTGACGACCAAAACGATACCTATTCGGTAGGGGCAGGGGCAAGACTCAAACTTACGAACAGGTGTACAATAGTCGCAGAATACGTGTATGTGCTCAGGCCCAAAGCCATTTCGGACTACTTTAGCAGCAACAATATGAAGTTCTACAATCCATTGGGTGTGGGTATAGAGTTGGAGACTGGTGGTCACGTGTTTAACATTCACTTTTCCAACTCGGCGGCTTTGCTGGAGAACCAGTTCATTCCCTATACCAGCACCAGCTGGAGGAACAATGGATACAGGCTAGGCTTTAACATCTCGCGGGTATTTTCACTGGCCAAGAAGAAAAAGGCATAATTAAAAAAGTGAGGGATTCTTTGAAAAAGAATCCCTCACTTTTTTAAGCTTCTCTAGTCTTTGATTGCTTCTCTAATTCGCAAATTTTTAGGGTTCTATTAATCTGAAAAGTTACGGATCATTACAATTCATCTTTATTTATTGACAGTTCATCCAAATAGCTAAATGGGGGAAGAGGAGTTGTCTCTGGTTCGTTATAATTTCAATTCTTACTAAAAACAATGATCTTATGAGTACTCGTCCAATGCATTCTAGTCCTGAGGTTTTTCAAAAACTACAGAGTCTATACTTTGAGGCCAATACACTTATCGGTGAAGAAAATTACGCCAAAGCAGCCGAGTTGTACACAGAAGGAATAGGTATCGACGACCATTTCCGATATCAGTACATTACCCAATATGCTATGAGGGCTAGGTGCTATATGATGCTAGGTAGGCACAGAGAGGCTATAGCGGATTTGGAAAAAGCCATTGCCATGGAGCCGGACTTCAATCATGCAGATTACAACTTTATGCAGGGTAAATGCTACGACAAATTAGAAGATTATCAAAATTCTATTAAATCTTTCAGTATGGCAATAGCACTGACCCCGAATGATTTAGAGGCATATTATTATAGGGGATTGGCATATTTCGCAGTTAAAAACAAGAAGGAAGCGCTCTCGGACATCGAATATGTAATCGCCAATGATCCAGAAACTGACCAGAGTAGCTATGAACTTAGAAACCTGCTGCGTGAAGAATTGGGTCTAGAGCCTGCCAATGATGAAGATACCGATATTTTCCCTGGCCAGCCTATATCAAAGTTGAGTGACTATGTCAAGTTTATGAAAAAGTTGCAGACGGGCGATATGAATGGTGCCCTTGCGGACTATAAACTTGATATGATGCAATATGGGACTATAGCCCAACAGTGGGGTACTAAAATGGCCACCGATGCTAATCTTACGGCCAAGTATGCTCAATTGATGACCACAAATAATGGATAAATACTCGCTTGGGTTTTTACTTCATAAATACCTTTTTGAAAATAAGTGAAGATGAATGAGTCTGCATGACAGATAATTACCCTGGATTTGATATTTTCCCTAAGCTTTCCTAACAGCAATGGCTCACCACTCGGTGAGCCATTGCTCGTTTCAAGGGATTCTCAAATATTTCAAGCACCCATATTCAACTTGAACACTGGCCCCGCCAAAGCTGCCTCTCTGGCCTTAAGGATATGGTCCACGATAACTTCAATATTGTAACAGTCCTTGGCTCTGGCAAACACAAAAGGTCCATCGCCACGCATCTTTTTCGAGTCTCTTTCCATTACACCAAGGTCTGCATTTACCAAATGGGCAATGTCTATTTTATTGATCACCAAAAGATCTGATTGGGTAATGCCCGGTCCTCCTTTACGAGGGATCTTGTCTCCTCCTGATACGTCTATGACATACAAAGAAAAATCGACTAGTTCCCTGCTGAAATGTGCCGCTAGATTGTCACCCCCACTCTCTACAAAGAGCAGTTCCACATCGGGGAAGCGTTTCATCAGCTCTTCCAAAGCATACATGTTTTGTGATACATCCTCACGGATCGCTGCATGGGGGCAGCCACCGGTTTCTACACCCAAAATCCGATCAGGTGTAAGCGCCTCGTTGCGGATGAGGAATTCGGCATCTTCACTGGTGAAGATATCGTTGGTTACGACCGCTATGTTCATCTTGTCGCGTAGATATCTGCAGATTTGCATGAGCCAAGCCGTCTTCCCCGTACCCACCGGCCCTCCAATGCCTACTGTAAAAGCTCTCTTTTTGAAGTTACGTTTTTCGTGAATCATCTCCCTCTTGTGGAAATGGCCCGGAGAATCGAAGTGATCCCCATGTCTTTGTGCTTTTAATAATGATCTCATATAGCTTTGATTTTATTTTTAACTTAATTTTGAAACAGTTTGGACCAGATCCTATCGTGTGTGAGCTGGGCGATCTCCATCAAATAAGAAGATTTTGTAGCCTTGGAATAATCTATAGGACCGAAACCCTCGATAAGAAGGCTGTTGTGTTCCAAGAAATATCTGAGCTCCTCATGGGCACGCGTAGGCCCCGACACACCGAGCCTGATGAGCGAACTCATCTGATCTCGTAGTACCATGTAATAGTAGAGATTCAGTGCCTGAGATTTGGAGAACCCCATTATATGCATGCTCAAACCAAAAACTACTGTAAAATCGCAAGGCAAATGAGCTTTGGTAAGTGTATTTTCAATTTCTTCTAAAGCGACCTGGTTTTGCAACTGTTGACAGATTCTAAGCCAGTTGCGCCCTATGACCATTCCTGCCTTTTGTATGGGTGGATTGAGCAACATGGCTGCATAGGCATGTGTAAGTACAATAAGACCTTTTTCATAAGAGATACCTTCGGCGAACAAATCGTAACTTGAGCTGATGAAAGGAAAATCGAAAGAAAACACTTGTTGTGAAAAGGTATTAAGATAGGCCCTAAGACTGGAATGGTCATGAATAAAGCTTTGCTTTACAGCAGACTCCAAACCGTAAGAATAGGCAAAACCTCCTACAGGAAAAGCTGAGTCAGCAAGTTGATAGAGTAATATGTGTGAAGTGGGGTTCATTGTTTTTTAGATTCAAGAGTCAAGATGCAAGAATCAAGACTACTATGTCTAAGGTATTTATCATGCGACTTATATTATTTTGTCGAAAGTCTTACATTTTGACTCTTATGTCTTGTGTCTCAAAAAATAGCCGAGGGAAAGGCCTGTCAGGCCCTAACAACCTGACAGGTCTGTTACACAAGTGTTTCCCTCTGAATGAGTTTAGAATCAAGATGTAAGACACAAGAATCAAGACAATTATGTCTCTCTTCTATATGGTTTTACCCTAAGTCTTATGTCTTGCATCTTGATTCTTATGTCTTGCATCTTGATTCTTGTGTCTTTCATCTTTTCTCAAAATAAATTGTACAACTGCGCCAAGGGCAGCTTAGTCGCTGGCAGACAGGTGAGCCATTCCCCGTCTACAGTTACCCTGTAAGTCTCCGCGTCTACCTTAATATTGGGCAGGTAGTCGTTGAGTTTCATGTCTTTTTTGCCTATGGACCTACAGCCAAGCACTGGGGTAATTCTTTTTTCCAATCCATACTTACTTACAGTTCCTACAGAAGCTTGCGATACCAAGGCCAGCGATGTGGCACCTACTGCTTTACCCATGGCGCCAAACATCTGCCTTGAAAAATAAGGTTGAGGCGTGGGTATGGAAGCATTGGGATCACCCATTTGCGACTGCACAATGACTCCTCCTTTGAGGATCAGCTCTGGTCTAGACCCAAAAAACTGTGGATGCCAAAGTACCAAATCGGCCAGTTTGCCTACTTCTACAGAACCAATCACGTGTCCACAACCATGCGCAATGGCAGGGTTGATGGTATATTTGGCAATATATCTTTTTACCCTAAAGTTGTCGGTATCGGTGTTTTGATCTTCCACCAAAGGGCCTCGTTGCATTTTCATCTTATGAGCTGTTTGCCAAGTGCGACAGATCACTTCCCCTACACGCCCCATAGCTTGGGAGTCGGAGGAGAGCATAGATAAGGCTCCCAAATCGTGTAAAATATCTTCTGCGGCAATGGTTTCGCCTCTGATTCTGCTTTCAGCAAAAGCAATATCTTCAGGAATTTTTTTATCCAGGTGGTGACATACCATGAGCATGTCCAAGTGTTCGTCAATGGTATTCACAGTATAGGGTTTTGTGGGATTGGTAGAAGAGGGGAGCACGTTGGGATCACCACAAAGTACGATGATGTCTGGTGCGTGCCCACCACCAGCACCCTCAGTATGATAGGTATGAATTGTTCTATTTCTGAAAGCGGCACGACTCGATTCCACAAAACCACTCTCGTTGAGTGTATCCGTGTGGATACAAACTTGGATGTCATATTGGTCAGCCACTGTGAGGCAATTGTCTATAGCTGCAGGGGTAGTACCCCAGTCTTCATGCAGTTTCATACCCAGTGCACCTGCTTTAATCTGCTGTTCTATTTCTTGTGGATGTGAGGTATTGCCTTTGCCCAAAAAACCAATATTCATTGGAAAATGATCGGTCGCCTTGAGCATCATTTCCAAATGAAAGGCACCCGAAGTACAGGTTGTAGCCTTAGTGCCCGTAGCAGGTCCAGTGCCACCACCTATAAAAGTAGTTACCCCAGAAGCGAGCGCTTCTTCCATCTGCTGTGGGCATATATAATGTATATGGTTGTCGATTCCTCCAGCGGTAAGAATAAGGCCTTCACCTGCTATTACTTCTGTAGAGGCCCCTACAATCATGTCTGGGTGCACATCTGGCATAATATGAGGATTGCCTCCTTTACCAATGGCTTTGATATAGCCTCCTTTGATTCCTATGTCTGCTTTGTAAATCCCTGTGTAGTCAATGACCAAGGCATTGGTGATGATGAGGTCCAGTACCTCTGAGCTACTGTAGCCTGAAGCCTGACCCATACCATCGCGAAGCGTTTTACCTCCACCAAACTTGCATTCGTCTCCATAACTTGTGTAGTCTTTTTCTACGGTAACTACTAGATTGGTATCTGCTAAGTTGAGTTTGTCACCCTTGGTGAGGCCAAACATGTTGGCGTATGCTTTTCTTGTGATCTTATATGCCATCGTGATTAGTTGTTTATAAAACCTTGACTTTTCATTCTTTCTATAATGCCCGGAAGTGTCTGTGCATTGATCTCTCCTTGAATGAGGTTGTTGCCTCCATGAGCGATTTTCTCTCCTGCGATTTCTACCAATTGGATCACTTTTTTCTCCCCTGGTTCAAAGCGTACTGCCGTACCAGCGGGAATATCCAACCGGAAGCCTATGGCTGCCACGCGGTCAAACTTCAATGCGATATTCGTTTCTGCAAAAAGATAATGCGAACCTACTTGAACGGGCCTATCACCAGAGTTCACCACTTCCATGCTGAATACCTTACGGCCAGCGTTAAGCTCCAGTGTACCTTCGGGTGTTTCTACTTTACCAGGTTGTGTAGAAATGATATTATCCACTAAAATTACTTGTTTGCTTCTGGTTAAGCCAGAACCATATAATGCCAATCCGTTGTCTAGTCCTTCGTCACAGATAGGGTGGTGCACCGTAACCAGTTTGGTGCCATCAGGGAAGGTTCCCTCAATTTGTACCTCATCTATCATTTCGGCTATGCCTTGCATCACATCATCTATACCGAGGAGTTTTTTGCCTTTATCCATAAGTGAAGCTACTGAGTCCCCTTCGCGAATGAACTCTAGGAGCTGTGCAGAGATCAAGGCTATAGCCTCTGGATAATTGAGCTTGAGACCTCTGGCGTATCTTTTTTGTGCCAGAAAGCCTGCATTGTGCAGCATCAGCTTTTCGATATCTTTGGGTGATAAACGCATTTTTAAAAAAGTTTTAAGTGTTGAGTTCTGGGTGATGAGTTATTTTAATATTTTATTCCAGCCATACTATTCTATCGTTTCTTTACCTTTAGCCTCTTGGTCTTTTATTTTGGGTATTATGTACATTTAAGTCTGTGAGTAAGAGATCTAAATAATGATCGATTTTTCAAATCCAAAACTAAACACCCGACACCCAAAACTAAACCGACAGGTGTTTCCTGATTTCCTGAGGATCTAGGCTTTCTTTGTCGCCTTCGAGCAACATCTTGCCACGATCCATGAAATAGTAGTAGTCAGTAAGCTGACTCGCAAAATCTATCTTTTGCTCAACCAATAGGATGGAGATACCTTTTTCTTTGCAAAGAGATTTCAGAACATTGGCAATTTCAAAGGCTATAGATGGCTGAATTCCCTCTGTGGGTTCGTCAAGCAATATGAGTGAAGGATCGCTGACGAGGATCCTTGCCAGCGCCAATTGCTGTTGTTGCCCCCCGCTGAGGTTTCCTCCCAAGCGTTTGCGAAAGTCTTTTAAGATGGGAAACAAAGCATAAATCTCCTCTTCAGGAAGTTTTGCCTTTTTGCTGCCCAGAGCTTCCATACCCAATTTAATGTTTTCAAAGACGGTAAGTTTGGGGATAATTTCACGCCCCTGTGGTACATAACCAATGCCTATTCTTGCTTTTTTGTAGGGAGGTAGCGTCGCAATTTGCTCCCCTTTATAGCTTAGTGTACCTTTAGAAACGGGAATCAGCCCCATAATGGTCTTGAGTAAGGTGGTTTTACCCACACCGTTTCTGCCCATAATGGTTGTGATACTTCCCTTTTTTACTTTAAAATCAACGCCCCACAAGATGGTACTCTGCCCGTAAGCAGCCATGACATCTTTTGCTACCAATATATCTTCTGTCGTCATATCCTTTATTTAAGAGTTTAGAGGCTAGAGATTAGAATGTCTCCCATCATACTAGCCAACCGTCTATGTTTCGGTCTGTGTGTCACAGACCGAGGAAAAGTAAAAACCAATTCAACACACAACACTTAAAGCACAAGCTAAACTTCTAGCATGGCATTAGAACGACCGAGATAACTATCAATGACACGTTGATCGTTACGTACCTCATCAAAAGCCCCTTCCATGAGCAATTTGCCACGTACCAATACACTTACCATTCCTTGAGCTATTTGCTTCACAAAGTTCATGTCATGTTCTATGACGATTACACTCTTGGTCTGCGCGAGTTCTAGTAGCAGTTCGCCCGTTTTATAAGTTTCCTCGTCAGACATGCCTGCCGCAGGTTCATCTATCAGCATCAGCTTTGGTTCTTGCAGTATCACGATAGCAATCTCGAGCCATTGCTTTTGCCCGTGAGACAAGTTGCCGGCCAGTTTGTTCAAATGTTCTGAGAGCCCGACTTTGGCTGCAACCTCATGAATCTTGTCGGTCATCTCCCCGGAGAGCCTAAAGAACATGGATTTAAATACTCCCTTGGGCATTTTAGTGGCTAGGAGCATGTTGTCAAATACGGTAAGTCTTGAGAACACAGATGGTTTTTGAAACTTCCTTCCTATACCTAAGTTGGCGATTTCAACTTCTCTTTTCCCCAGAATGTGTTGTTGGTTAAAACTCACAGCTCCTCCATTGGCCATAGTCTTGCCACAAAGGATATCCATAAAGGTGGACTTACCGGCACCATTGGGCCCGATAATCACCCTGAGCTCTTTGTCGGCCACCTTGAATTCTGACAGATCCAAGGCCTTCACGCCCCCAAACGATACATTTAAATCTTTTACTTCTAGTAACATTTTTTTATAGTTTTGAGTGTTGGGTGCTAGGTTTTGAGTAGAATGTGTATCGTCTCATTGTCCTGCACCGCTTTATTTTAGTTTTAATTTTGGATGTTGAGTTTTGTGTTAATATGCTGAATTGTGGAAACAACTTAACACCCAACACTCAAACCCCAACACTTTTTTTAGAAAGCTTGCTTTCCAAAAGCTCAGTAAGTCCCCAGAAACCTTTCTGGAAGAATAATACTGTTAATATAAACAAAATACCTAAGATATAAGGCCATGATTCTGGAAACATACTCGTACACAAGCTATATAAATAATTGACGAGCAAGGCCCCCACTATAGCCCCCTTCAAACTGCCTCTTCCACCCAAGGCTACCCACATTACCATTTCTATGGACGATTTTACATCCATAAGTCCTGGTGTAATGATACCTGTTTGTGGTGCGTATAATATACCCCCAATAGAAGCGAGCACTGCAGAAATTACGAAGACAGCGATTTTGTAATTTTGTACAATATAAGACGTATAACTCACTCTGGATTCACTATCAAGTATGGCTACGAGGACTTTGCCGAACTTGGATTTTACCAAGTAATTGCAAAGCAGATACGAGCCGATGAGTACTACAAGAGAAATCATGTACAGTCCCAGCTTAACCTTGGGTTCGGAGAGCTGAAAGCCTAATAAGGATTTGAAATCAGTGAGCCCGTTGGTGCCGCCAAGCATGGTTTCGTTGCGTAAGAAAATAAGCCAAGCACCGAACGCCAAGGCCTGCGTGATAATGGCAAAATACACTCCTTTGATTCTACTTCTGAACACAAAAAAGCCAAATACTCCAGCAAACAAAGCTGGTAGGAGTAGTGCCAGAATCATGGCTATTCCAAAGGAATGAAAAGGTTCCCAAAATGCAGGTAGAGAAGTAACTTGATTCCAGATCATAAAGTCAGGAATCTTGGCACCATACACACCCTGTCCGCCAACTGCTAGTAACATGTGCATGGCTATGGAATAACCTCCCAGACAGAAGAAAAAGGCTTGGCACATAGATAGGATGCCTGTATAGCCCCAGATGAGGTCAATGCCTAAAGCGGCCACGGCAAAGCAGAAATACCTGCCCCAAAGTGAGATAGTGTTGGTAGACACCAGACCCAAGAGATTGCCAATAGGCATGAGCACCAGAAAAATTAAGAGCGCAGATGCGTAAAATATATTATCTGTAGTTAAATATTTCTTCATATATCTTTTTTGTTAAAAGCTAAAAGCTAATTGTTTTATCGTCCAACATGTCTATTTCCCTTTTTGAGTTTTCATTTACAATTCAACATTTAAAATTTATAACTCAACACCCAAAACCTCCTTAGTCTTCCCCAATCCTTCCTTTGTCAGGAAACAATCCCTTAGGCCTGTATTGTAAGAAAATAATGATACACACGAGTATCAGTACTTTCCCATAAACAGCTTCAAAGAAAGATTCAAAGATCTTGGATAAGAAACCAATGCTCAAGCCAGAGAACACAGAACCAAACATATTTCCTACTCCACCAGAAACTACCACTAAGAACGAGTCTACTATGTAGGTTTGTCCCATGTCTGGCACTACATTACCTATAAGTGTCATAGCAGCACCAGCCAAACCCGCAAGGCCTGAGCCCAAGAAGAATGTGATGACATCTATGCGCTCGGTTTGAATACCCAAGCAAGCGCTCATTTGGCGGTTTTGAGTTACGGCTCTGATCTGCATACCCAATCTCGTACGATACAGTGTAAAGTAAGTGAGTAGTATCATGGCTAAACTCAGGCCAATGATGAACAATCTATTGTAAGGGAGCATTAAATGGGGTACTATCTCCCAAGCGCCAGTAAGGGCTGTAGGTGTTCGTACTGCGGTGAGATCTCCAAAAATAGTCCGAGCCAATTGCACTAAGACCAAGCTCACGCCCCATGTGGCCAAGAGGCTCTCCAAAGGTCTCGAATATAGGAACCTAATGATGGTGCGCTCGATAATAAATCCAAAAATACCTGATACTATAAATGAAACCGGCAGTGAAACCCAGAAAAATAGATCAGAACTTTTGGGTAACAGATTTTGAATGACGAAGGTGGTATAGGCTCCGATCATGAGAAATTCACCATGTGCCATATTGATGACCCCTGCCAATCCGTAGATGACCGAGAGTCCCAAAGCAATCATGATCAATATACTGCCCAAACTAATACCACTAAAAAGGTTTTGAAATACGCCTAGGACAGTGTGTTTATTTTCCAGCTCTTTAGCTTTTTGAGTAGCGTAGGTTTTGAGTTCGCCTTCTGGCTGTGCGGCTGCATAAGTACTTAAAATTGATTCCGTATTCGATCCCCAATTGTTAAACAAACTATCGATGAGTAGTTTGCGCTCCTTTGGATCTTTACTGTCATTTAGGAGTACAGAGTAAATGGTTTCTTTACCTACTCGCAAAATATCAGGATCAGTTTCCACTTTTAATGCTTTTTGGATCATGGGGACAGCCATGGAGTCGGTACTGCCCTGAAATTGTGTATAAGCTAGCTTTCTTTTTTCAGAAATGGGACTTACCAAATTAAGATAGGGGACCAATGGTGCTATGAGTAAGCGATCGGCTCTGCTGAAAGCGATTTCTTTGAGATCTGACGTGTTCTTGTAAATGGTTTGGTTGTTTTCAGTAAGTATTTTACCTTCTGGATACACTTCTACCAGACTGTACATTTCTTTTTGTCCTTCTTCACTGGGTTTTTTCGGCCCTACAGTCACTAGTTTATCTTGATATTCATACAGGCTTTTGTCATTAATGGCCGAAAGCACAGGAAACACATTTGTATTTACTGTGGTCACTAATATTTTTAGGGCATTGCTCTTTGTTGTATCATTTCCCTTCCACAATTGTTTCACCAACTCATCTACAGAAGCTGTATTTTGGCCTAAGAGCCTTGATATACAGAAAATAAGAGAGGTGATTATATAAATACGTTTATTCATAAAAAATATATCATACTGACAAACATCGAGAAAAAACCGTGGAGGCATACACCTCCACGGTAAGGATAAAGGTAATTACTTGGTTATTGTGTAAGTGCCACCATGGCTTACATGGTCGCAATCTTTATCTGGAGAAGTAAGCTTAGACCAAGGCTCTGGGCTTACCAATCCGTCGGTTTTCCATACGATGTCAAACTGTCCATCTTTTTTAATCTCACCAATCATTACAGGTTTTGCCAAGTGATGATTCTTTGGATCCATTTTTACAAGACCTCCTGGAGATTTGAATTCAAGACCATATAGTGAAGATTTCATTTTTTCGCTTTCTACTGATCCAGCTTTTTCGCAAGCCAATTTCCACAAATAAACACCTGTATAAGCCCAGCAGATAGGATCGTCAGTTACACGTGCATCGCCACCAGGCAAGTTGTTTTTCTTACAGAAAGCTTTGAAATCTGCTACAAATTTCTTGTTTTCCTCAGTATCTATTGCTTGGTAGTAGTTCCATGCAGCCAAGTGGCCTACCAAAAACTCAGTATCCATAGAGCGTAACTCATCTTCAGCCACTGAGAAAGCCATTATTGGACAAACACTTGCGGTAAGACCTTGATTAGAAAATTCCTTGTAAAAAGGCACATTAGAGTCACCGTTTACAGTACTAAGCACACAAGCTTTGCCACCAGCAGCAAATTTTTTGATCTTAGACACGATAGTTTGGTAATCTTGGTGGTGGAATGGTGTGTATTCCTCTATGATATTCGCCTCAGGTACGCCTTTAGAAAGTAAGAAAGCTTTCAAGATTTTATTGGCAGTACGTGGAAATACATAGTCAGTGCCCAGTAAATAGAACTTTTTGTACTCGCCACCGGCTTTGCTCATCATGTATTCCGCTGCAGGAATCAACTGTTGATTTGGAGTAGCACCTGTGTAGATCACATTTTGCGAGCACTCCTCACCTTCGTATTGTACTGGGTAGAATAGCAAACTCTTGTTTTCTTCAAATACAGGTAGTACCGATTTTCTAGACACCGAGGTCCAGCAACCAAACACGGCCTTTACCTTTTTCTCTAAAATGAGTTCCTTAGCTTTTTCAGCAAACAGGTCCCAGTCTGATGCAGGATCCACGACCACAGGTTCTATTTTTTTTCCCAATACACCACCTGTTGCGTTGATTTCTTCAACTGCCATTTCCACCACATCTTTCAAAGAAACCTCTGAGATAGCCATGGTGCCGCTTAGTGAGTGCAACACACCTATTTTTACAGTTTCAGTACTATCAGTTTTGGCCTCTGTGCCGCCTTCTGGTGCTTTGGAGCAGGAAACAAGCAGACTTGCCGAAAGCATTAATAACGATAGTGATTTTAGTAAGAACGAATACTTTGGTTTATTACTTTTCATACAATAATGATTTTAAAAATTTGATTTTATAGACTTAAAAAATGTGTTCGTAAATGATTTTACTGCCGTAAGCACATGACAGACAAGCAATACAGATTGAAAACGCGGTCACATATTGTTGCTTCAAAAAACTTACTTTGGATACTACTGAAGCCACTGCACCCATACCGATGATGGTGCCAAGGCCAAATGACAATAAAAAATGGATTTGCTCGGCTATACTACTGGTTTGGGTTGAAAGCAGGGCGGCGATAGCGCCACTCCCTGCCAACCCATGTACTAAACCTACATTAAAAAATAAAAAAACATTGTTACTGCTATGGTGATGGTCTTTGGCTTGGACAGCTTTGATCATTTTAACGACCCCAATGATCAGCATCATCAAACCCACAAAAATCTCAAAGGAGAAGTTTTCGGGCATTTTAACTAGATCTTTGACCATCCCAATCACCAAGGCCGACACCATTACCGAAACGGTGTGACCTACACCCCAAGCGATTCCACGCAAACACTGTACAATCCAGCGCTCCCGTGTAATCACCAGATTACCGACGGCTACTACATGATCTGTCTCTATAGAGTGACCCATACCGATGATAACTGGAGCTAACATGTATTCAAAAAATGGCATAAATCAATTCATTTATTGTTGCAAATATCTTTGTGCAATACCTTAGAAAACAAAGAACTGTAGTTGTAACCACACTTGTCCGAAAGTCTTTTTGTTGATATCAGCACCTTCTTGTACACTTTTAGTAAATGTCGTATATGACAATCTCAAGTTGGTTCCATACCCATTGAAGAAGTAGTTTAGTCCTCCTCCAAATACTGATGCAGAGTTGAGTTTGTTGAAATCGTCGATACTTGCAGCTGTCCCGATCTGCTCAGCCTCGGCAGATACAGCTTGGTTCTCAAAGCGTAGGTATGGTTGTAGCTTTACCGATTTGAAGTAGTAACCTAATTCTGCAAATTGCACTGTCTTCTTTGGAATTTGGCTTGCAAAATATCCGCTGTAAGTGCCTGTACCTGTGCCACCATTCATGAATTGGATTGCACCATTAAAGGTCACAGATCCCATTTTTGACACGGGCACATCTACAAATAAGTCTGTACCCACATTTACATAAGAAGCTTGGTTGTCAAAACCTGCACCCAAAGATACCGTTTTGCCACTTCCAAGATTGGTTCCAGAGTAGTAGTAGCTTTTATCTGCGTCTAGGAAATTATACACCAACCTACCCACAGTACGGAGTGGTGCTGTACCAGTAAGATTCGCACCCGTGAAGAAACCCAATCTATATTCGAGTTTAGACTTAGCTACCAAACCTCTGAAGTTAACACCCAAATCCCTTCCATAGTTATTAAGTAAACCACTGTTGCCAAACATATTGTGTGGGTACTGATAGAAAGTAAAATCATTCGCCATTAGACTAGCAGCACCTTGTAAACCGTTACGGTTATTCGATACCAATTGCTTACCTGCAATAACCTGAAATGCTTGAGAAAATGTGTGTTCGTATTGGCAGTCTAGTACCAGTTGCGAAATTTCCACTGTCTTTTGTGGATTGGTAGCAGTACCAATCTGTCTCCCTAGAGATATGGGAAGGTCTGTCTCGAAGAAAAAGGCACCTTTTTTAGAAAGTTGACCACCTACGAGCACCCTTGAACGATAGATCTCAAAACCTCTTCCCCAGTCTGTAGATCCGCCAGGGCCAGGTCCGAAGCCGCCTTGTTGGCTATAGCCATACATGTGTACTATGGCACCTACTTGTACACTGGGCTTAAAAGGAACTACAGAATCTTGAGCCACTTCCTGTTCCTCTGGTTGATCCGCAAAATAATGTGCGGGCGCTTCTCTTAGTATGTATTTATTGTAAACACGTTTCTTGTTTAATTTGAAACTCCGTTCAGAAGTTGTTTTCTGGCTACCTGTGGCAGATTCTGGATTCTTGTTTGATTCGGCATTCTTCTCCTCGTTTTTGTCCTCCGCGTAAGCACTTGAAGCGATCATAGATAGTGCTACTGAAAAAATAAATAGTCGTCTCATCATGTAGTAATAATTTAAAAAGTTTGACAATAATTTTAAAAAATGATACTACAAAGATATCTGTTGGTAACTATTGTGCACGTTTTGATATACTCAATTTAAAATACTAGTGAATCTTACTATAAAAAATAGAGTATATATACTTATATATATTAATGTATATAGTGTGAAATAATACTCATAAAGTTATTATTGAATAATTAATTTCGGATAAGGTGGCAATTGGTCATAATGAATATTACTCAATAATGTGGAAACTGTCTTAGCAATTTATACTTAAAAGCCAATGAATGAAACGCTTATATTTTATGTTAACCAAAGAATCAAAGCATAATATTTTTTAATTTTGTAGAATACATGGACGCAAATGCTCTATATCTTAAAATCGCTAACTATTGCGCCTACCAAGAGCGCAGCCTAAAAGACGTGCAAGCCAAGTTTAAGGTATGGGAAGTACCAGAAGAGCTACACGAACAATTGATCCAGTTGCTGTTTGAAGAAGGGTTTTTAAACCAAGAGCGATTTGCAAACACTTATACGCGGGGTAAGATTAATCTCAAAAAATGGGGCAAGACTAAAGTGAAAATGTACCTCAAGCATAAAGGTATAGATGATGAAACCATAAAAAATAGCCTCGAACAGGTTGATGAACAGTCTTATTTAGAAAATGCTCAAAAGCTGGCGAAGAACAAATTGAATGGTATCAAAGACAAAGAGAACGCTTTAGCGGTAAAACAAAAGATCTACAGGTTTTTACTCTCAAAGGGTTTTGAAATGGAGGTGGTCCAAAAAGCAACAGATTGGGCACTCAAAGCTGACAAATGATACATTTAAAGGGGATTTCATGGCTCGTATCCGAGTACAGGAAATCCCTTTCTATTAAATTATTTCTTAATCAACTTTTGAAGGACAGTACCCTCAAGGTCCTTGATCATATAGACACCTTTTGGATAAGCTGCACCAAAGCTAACTATGCCTTCTATAAAGAGACTTTCCATCTTTTGTCCCTGTGCATTATAAACTTCCACATTAAGTCCTTGTTCCGACCTGATCATAAAATTAGTCTCTGAAGGGTTGGGATAGGCGAATATCCCGATAAGTGAATTTCCTGCACTTTCCAATGTTTTATCCTGCAGTTCTGTAACCGTTGGTTCAGGAGTGGTTTGTTTAAATTGTAGATAATCGAGTTGTGGTGTACCGCTGAGCAAAGTCACGTAAATGTCGTGAACCCCAGTAAGGGTTTGGAAACTTTGAGGAAGTACAAAACTGTTGGAAACGTTTGCAATGGTGGTTGCCACAGTAGTATTGGTAGTGCCTGTTTGTGTATCCACGTTCAGCCTAAACTGTGCCACCGTACCAGCTTGTAAGGCTATGATCAGAGTATTGATGCCCCCATTAGCGAAGTCTACGTTTTCATATTTCAACCAGGCATTTGTGGCTAGGGTACAGTTGTTGCCCGTAGCTACATAAGTAGCTCCTACGGCATCGTCTACCGCACCACCTTCTAGTTTTTCAAAGGTATTCCTTACCACATCTATTCGATCCAATTCCGCCAAAGCAGTACCTTTCGTAAATTCAATGATATTAGCACCTTCTTTAAGCGTTACTTTTAGTGAGACTGCCTGCGCTACAGGAAAGGTTCCAGCTGTAGCGGTTTTGGGATAGAGCAGTTCTACCGCTGCAGCCGTATTTACTTTTACAAAATGTGAAGCAGCAGATGCCGCTGCGGCATAATGCACCCGTAAGGTATATTCCCCAGCTGCAAAAGCATTTATATAAAACTGTACCTTGCTGTCGGTACCGCTCATATTGCCCACATATTCTTTATTGGAAACACTGGTACCTGTTAGGCGTGAGGCATTCGTTAAAATCGCATGCTCTGCCTCATAAGAAAGTTTTCTGCCCAAATAAGGCTGAGCCAGTACAGGCCAGTTGTCATCGGTCCAAACAATTTCTCTAATCTGTAAAGTGGGAGCTCCAGACTTGTTGCCATCGTAATAGTGAAGTGCATAATAGTCTCTTCTGCCATTTCTGAAAGGACTTCCTCCCCCTGGGCCATAGTATCTTCCATAGCCTTTAAGCAATTCTTCTGAATAATTGCTTTTCAGAGATCTATTTTGTTTGTCTACATAAGATCCATTGGCACTTGTAGCTCGGCCTACCATGGTACGGTAGGTGGATGAAGTGCCAGCACAGCAAGCATCCCAAGAGGTGAACAAGTAATAATAACCATTATGTTCTATAGTGGAAGGGCCTTCAATACCTGAACCTCCACGAGATGCCAGGGCATACACTGTTGTATTGGAAGCTAGTCGTTTGCCAGTAGCAGGATCAATCTCGACCATTCTGATACCATCCCAAAAAGAACCAAAGGATAACCATACTTTTCCATTTTTGTCCACGATGAGTTCTGGGTCGATCGCATTGTAATTGTTGCTTGTCGTGGTCCTCAATACTTCGCCATGATCAGTCCATGCGTAATTTGAGGCCTTTGTGTCTAGAGTGGGGGAAGAGGCCACACCTATAATTGAATTGTTAGATCCAAAGCTTGAGCCGCAATAATAAACCCAGTAGCGTGAATTTCTGTAAACGATTTGAGGGGCCCAGATATCAGTAATATCTGAATAAATGTTTTTCATCCAAGCAGGCACAGCGCTGAGAATCTTGCCCATACTGGTCCAAGTGACCATATCGTTTGATTGTCTAATCTCCAATAAATTATTGGTAGTGAGTAGTGAATACACACCTCGGTCGTCTCTGATCATAGTAGGATCGTGCGCACCCGTAAGCTTCTCAGTGCTTTGCCAAGGTGCCAGCTCTGTGGCAGTATGAGCGCCTGCCACACTTTCAGTAGTTCTTACGACTTGCTGTATGGTGCCGTTGGTATTGTAATTGAGGAGATCGACGCAAACCGAACGCCTGTAGTCTCCCCCGCCTAAAGCAGTAAAGGCGTTGTGGTATACAAAATACGATTTGCCCTTGAAATCTATAATTGATTGGTGATTGGTAGCCGAAGTAACCGTAGTGTTGATCACCCCTTTATAAGTCCATGGTCCTGTTGGGTTACTTGCCGTACAGTAGACAATGCTTTCGGGCCAACCAGATGCATAAGAAAGATAGTAAATGCCATTTTTTTTATGGACGTAAGGGGCTTCCGTGAAATTTGGGATATTGACCGTAGTAATAGCGCCGTCCAGCTCTATCATGTTTGTTTTGAGTTTGGCCATCTTGCAAGGACCGTTGGCAGTGGCATTGCCCCAATAGATATACGCCTGTCCGTCATCATCAATGAAAACAGCAGGGTCTATGTCAAACTGAAGGTCTGGAGTAGTACTGTCTAAGATCAAAGCTTTGCCAAGTGCATCAGTAAAAGGTCCCAGAGGATTATCTGCAACAGCTACACCTATACTAAAGTATCCTCCTCCTTTCTGAATCATGGGTACATACCAATAAAATTTGCCATTTCTATGTACTGTATGTCCTGCAAAGGCACTACTATTGGCCCAAGAAAAATTACTTACTGCTAGCTTTTGACCATGATCCACCCAATTGACCATATCTTGAGAAGAAAACACATGCCAGTTGTTCATGCGGTAGTCAGTATCAGTAGTACTGGCTTCATCATGACCTGTGTACAAGTAAACGGTATTGCCGTATACCATGGCACAAGGGTCTGCGGTAAACTTGGATTTAATAATGGGATTGTCAGCGAAGAGCTTACTAAGACCAAGAATCCATAAAAATGCATAAACGAGGGTATTTTTCATATTCATAAAGTATTTGTCTAAAAACTTAATAAAATACAATCGTATCTCGATAACGTAACATATTTTAAGATAGACGCTGTGAGGATGTGTAAAAAATAGGCTTATACATCAAGTTTTGATAGGGCACGGCTAGATTTTGTACCATAAAAAAAGTCCCGTTTAGGGACTTTTTTATGGTTATATTGGATCTTATTTAGATTCTTCTTCTTCTATCCCTAGAGCCAGAATTACGGTTATTGCCGTTTCCTCCTCCATTGCCGTTTCTACGGTTGTTATTGTTGCCGTTACCATTGCTGCTTCCACTGTTGCGATTCGTACCATAACCAATACTATTGGTTATGCCGATACTCGTTTCTGTGCTGGCCGGAAAACCAGTACCCACTCTTTTTGTTTTTTGACCTTGTAGTAAACCATCGTTTTTTACTTGGTCTGTATCAAGATTCAATTTATAGCCAGACATTTCCCTCAGATCATTCAAAATGACTTCGTCATCCAAAACTTCTTTGTTCCATGTCCCATAAAATGCTTTCATCATTTTTGCCAAAAACACGGTAGCTTCATGCTTTTCTTTTTCATCTTCAATCTTTAAGATCTCTTCGATCATGAGATCTACGTTACGACCGTAGTGTTTTTTTCTAAGTTTGTTCGTATTGTAATCCATTCTCTTAGGTTTTTTACCTAAAAGTTCAGGTTCTGGCTCAGGAAACGGACTATCGATTTGAAGCTTAAAACTTCCCATGATCTGCATATCATCCCAAATTTTTTGGATTTGGTCTTGGCTGTTTGGATTAGGGCTTAGTTGGCGCATCATTTCGACCACGATCTTGGCCTGTTGGTTTCTTTTCTCAGTATCTTCTATGGTTAGTAAATGTTGAACCATCTTCTGGAGATTACGGCCGTATTCGCGCAGGATTATATCCGGCCTTTGCGTATTATATTCTTCTGTAAACATTAATTTGTAATATAAGAGATGTGCTTATAAACTAGTAGCCACAAATTTAACAATTTAATTGCTACTAGCAAATATTATCATATTTTATGTCGATTTAATTATATTATTGGCCCCATATTTTTTAGGTGCAGAAAATCACATAAATTGATAATAGTATCATAACGATTTAGAAACGATTAAGTTCAAAATGATCTGTAAATTGCACTCAGAATCTATCAAATCTCATCAATTTAATAGTAAAAATATTCCTTATATATTGTTCAGTTAATGATTTGTCAAAGGTCAGCTTCATTGAGGTTGACTTTTTGTTTTAGATGTTATAAAAAGTTTAATGGAGGAACTGGTCTACCTCATGAGTAAGAAGATAACTCAAAACCAGAGTTGCTGTCCCGTAACTGTATGAGAGCAACTCAAAACTGGAGGTGCTCTCATACATCTGTATTTTCACAAAATCAGAATTGGAGGATCTATTATACAACTGTATACCTACAACTCCAAATTGGAGGAGCTCTCGTACAACTGTATTTTCCTGAAATCAAAACTGGAGATGCTCCTATACAAGTGTAGGAAGGTATTGTTAAAAACAACAACGCTTTCCGCAGCTCAGGTTAAATGGTTTCAAACCTACAATCTTATGGTCTGATCTCGAAACTCTTTTGGGGTAAGACTGGTCCTCGTTTTAAAAAGCCGATTGAAATAGGAGACGTCTTCGTAACCCAAGGCATATGCTATCGTGGCTATTGGATCCTTACTGTAGGTGAGTAGGCGTTTCGCTTCCAGTACGATTCTTTCTTGAATAAGGTCGCCTGTGTTAAGGTTCAAAATCTCGTTACAGATCCTACTCAAGTGTCGCGTGCTCAAATGCATCATGGCCGAATAGTCCTTTGGGAGTTTTGTGGTTGTATAGTGTGTATCTATTAGTTTTTGGAGCTTACGCACTCTTTTATAATTTTCACTTTCCTGATGTACCTCCATGTTTTTGTAAATGCGGGAGAGTTCTATGTAGATCGTGGCAACAAGCATATATATTTTAAGCTCTCTATGTGGCAAAAACTCAGATTTTTCTTTGAGAATGTCCTGAAAATATTGTGCTAGGGGTAAACGACTGGCTTCGGGGACCTCTACGAGTGGGTAGCTCTGTGACAGAAAGAAAAAGGGGAAATCGTCTATTCTGCTATCATAATAGACGTCATTATAAAACGATCGTGTGTGGAAAAACACATAACCATCGGTATCATCTGAGAGTTCCCAAGCATGTACTTGGCCAGGACTGAGAAAGAAAGCGGTCCACGGTTGTACTGGATACGTTTGAAAATCTATATGATGTACACCAGTCCCTTTTGTGAACAAGATGGTGATGTAGGTACTGTGGCTATGGGGTTTATTGATAAACTTGTGGTTTTGTAAATGATTTTTGAGATCGTTTACATAAAAGGAAGCATAGCCTTTTACGGGTTCAAACTCTGAAATGCCATATACTGGAATCTTTGCCATCTTTTTGATGCAATATAAGGGTTTGTCCGAATAGTACCATACTTTGCTACAATTGCTTAATATTTTTGAGTGTTACTTGACCTAAATTGCATCAAGAAATACAAACACAGATATGGTGCTGACAGATATAGTGCTCGATAAATGCCCTCGGTGCAAAGAAGGCTTGGTGTTCCAGAACTCCAACTTGTTTGCCTACAAGGTAGTAAAAATGAATGCCAAATGCCCTTGCTGTCAATACAGCTTCACGAAAGAACCAGGTTTCTATTGGGGCGCAATGTATGTGAGCTACGGCTTGTCTACTTTAGAAGGCGTGATCGCTTACATCATCTGCCGGCTTCTTGGTAATACGGCCTTTGATCCTGTGAATCTCTGGATAGTAATTGGTACTATGTTGGTATTTTCACCTCTGAACTACAGACTTTCTCGGCTGGTTTGGCTCTATATATTTTCTTGATAGGGTATGATGGTAGCAAATGAAATAGCGCTAGAGGCCTTAGAGGATATTCGGGAGCTAGAGGAAAAGATAAGGGATTTTCAGCAGGGTAAAAAATCAAGAAAAGGGCAAAGCCCCGTTCCTGATCCCTTTAACACAACCTAACCTAATTAACTGTTCATGTCTTTTTGTTTCTATTTTACATCCTTGGCTTTTAACAATGCTATGATTTCTTCCTGCATCTTGATCTTGTCTTCCAAGTCTTTGATTCTTTTTTCTTGTAGTTCTACTAGCTTGTCGTTGCTATGGTCATGGTATATCAGATAACCATTACCACCTTTTTCTGTTGTATTGTGAGAAATATTAAAGGTGAATTTATCATCTGGCAATAAATCCTTTGGTTCAACACCAAAGGCCTCTGCGATCTTAACAATCTTTTCAATATCAGGTTTTACTTCGTCTCTTTCTATTTTATAATAGTTGCTTACGTCCATATCTAGTATGGCCGCAATATCTTTAGGACTAATCTTTTTGATCAAACGATGTTGTTTGATTTTTTCTCCTGTATTCATTGCTTTGGTATTTTATGCCAAAAATAGTCATATTCTGCCACAGTTTTTATCTAGTAGTGATATAATTTTGTAATCATAAATTAAACTAAAAATTAGATGATTAAGCACAAAGCCTTTGTTTTGCCTGTCTTATATGACGGCTAGACTAAGCAATATGTACCACACACTAAGTTCACCCAAAAGGGTGATAAAAATCAACAAAAAAAGTATCAATTTTGTATGATTAGGTTAAACTAAACAACACAAGATGCAGAACGAAACCTTTGTTGTATATATCATACACGATAGCTGAATACTTAGAAAACAATGCAATAAGCCGAGTGCAATGTTTCGCGAATCCTGAATCTTCTTTAAAGTATGATCATCTGCCTTTTAAAGCTGCGTTTAGATAATGCATGGGTTAAATTCCTGTGTCGACTCTTGGATACCATAGAAACCCTCTTAAAAAAAAGAAAATGAAGAAAAAAAACATCAAAAAACCCCAATTCATGTACCATTTCATGAAGAACGTAAGCATTTTAATGTTTAAAATAACATTATCATTTGTGTTGCTCTATGCAGGAAGCGCATCGTATGCAACCATTACCACCTCGCTGAGCTCTGCTTCGCCAAACAACGCTCCTGCATCGATAATAACCACATCAGGCTTGCAGTATTTTAGCGAAGCGAACACCTCCTACCATATCGTTATTCCCAAATATAATGGTGATATAAATAAGGGAGAAATGCGAATAACTTTCAAATATGATATTTCGGATCTCACCCCCATCTATAATGACATTGGCACTCAAATTATAGGCTATGCCAATAAAGGATATGCAGTAACTCTAGTACAAGATGGAGTGGAAATAACTACTACTTTGTTTTCATTCGTAGCTAACAAGGACATTAGTTCGCGCACTGTTGATGTGACTATTGACTTATCTGGCCAAAAATTGCCCAATGAAAATAATAAGAGTACTGTATTTGGGCTTATTGTAAAAGCCGATGACAAAATTGTACATCAAAACAATAGTTTACTCACTGTTGATGTACAACAAAAAACAGTTGCCATAGTAAACAATATCATCACGGGCAACCTCGAACACTCCAATACTGCACCCTTTGCCGTAAATATCTATGGGAATATTGCCAGTGGAAACGATTTGTCTTCAGCAAGTTATTATTGGTATGTGAGTATTGATGGAGGCCCATTTCAGAAAATAGCTGGAGCTACAGGAATTCCATTGTTAAGTTATACCATTAACAATTACTGTTCTGTAGTAAAGATCTATAGAGGTGCTTACACAAGCACTGTACCCGAAGGTAATTCTAATATCATTACCATAAAGCCCTCAACACCCAATCTGAACAATATCATTAGTTTGAACTCTTCATTTGGGGCCGCCAAACTCACATCAGTCACATACGCGTCTGCCGCATTCGGGGTACAGATTTATGGGGCTACCCCTACAGGAGGTAATACATGCTCCCAAACGACCTCACCCAATTATCAATATACTTGGGAAACCCAGATCTTAGACCCCGTATCGGGCATTGACAACAATATATGGATGAACGTAGTAGATGTATACAGCCCATCCTTTGTACTTACGGGTCCTGTCACCTTAAATCGAAAGATCCGGAGAAAGGTCACCAATGCCAACAATACGGCAATATGGTCTTATAGCAATGAAATTTTAATTTCATTTAAACCCTGCAGTTTTTCTTTGACATTCCAACAGCAAAACATCATTTGCGGGGATCAAAAGTTTTACAATGTAGGCGCTTCGGGTGTGCAGCCTACCAAACTTTGGAGTAATCCTATTATTCAAGGCAATATCAGCAGACATGGCTATGAGTGGGAAATGAGCACCGATAAAATCAATTGGCAAGTGGTAAAAGCGAGACGTGTCATTTTAGTAAGAGAAGATCAATTTCCAATCTCAATAAGTACCGAACAAATAGACTGTGCTTTTGCTGTTAATGATGTGGAGGATTTGGTTTGTAAATGTATTGAAGAGAAAAAACAACTGGAATACATCCCTTCCAGGCTCTATATACCCAATGGAAAAAGCAGTCAAACCTATTATTTCAGAAGGGTCTATTATAGATACTATAGGGACTGCTGGACAGACCTTTGTCCTTTGGCATGGCACGACAGAACTGAGAGCAATATTGTAGAAATCCTTCTTGGGTCTGGGAATCCGCCCAAGCCCGTGCAAAGCAGTTTCAATGAGCCTGTCAGAGAAATTAGCTGTAAGGATGGCGATCAAACTTTAAACTTAAGTCTAAATGCACTAGGCAATGGAGAGTATTACAAATGGACCTACCCCAGTACTTGGACTGCCTACGGTGCCTCAGAGGGTAGCTATGTAAACAGCCTCACTTTTAACACTAATGCTGCCAACAAATCATTCGTTCAAGGGGGCGATGTATGTGTGGAAATCAGCCAAATAGGCAAAGTAGATAAAGTGTGTAGAACTTTCGTGGGCACCAACCCTTTGGGTGTAAGTTTACAGCCCTTATACAGCGCCTGTGTCGGTGAGCAGATTGCATTGTCTCCCAATGTGACCAACGAATCGCCGAGCAACTTAAATTATGCATGGACATTGAACAACTCGAGCCTCGGAAGTACAGGCTGTAAAACCAAGGCAATAGACAACTCTTGTGCGGAGCTCTACTATAGTCCCAAAAATATAGTTGCAGGCAATACCCAAAACATTAGCCTTGCTGTGACTAGTGCCAAAGGTTGTAAAGCCTCCTCACAAACACAAATTAGCTCAGAAGCAGGCTGGTACTTTGGCACACTCAACTACCAAGACCCAATTGCTATAGACAATAGTGATTTGATCTTGGACAATATAAAGAATGAGCTCTACTACGTAAGAAATGATAAACATATTATTAAGGCAAACTATGGCAATCCTGATCCATTGATTAAACAAGAGTGGAATTTTACGGACATCAGCGGCAGTTCTACAAACCAACCGAAAAGCGACCAAGCTCTAGCTCTGTATAGAAATGGCAACACTTACAGGCTATTTTATGTCCAAACGGGTAAAATGAAATATATTGAGTCTTTAGATAAAGGTATTACTTGGAATCCCTTAGCTGTTTTAGTACCATATAATTACGTGTTTTTAAACAAACTCAAGGTGTATGGCAACTACCTCTATGCGGTAAACCAGGTAGATAGATTTGTGTACAGAATTGATCTGAATAATTTGAATGCAGTACCAGTACAGGTGAGTAATATTCCTGTGAACTATAGCAACTTTATGTTTACGGTATCGGGAGGCATATTGGCTTATGCAAATACGAGCAATAAACTAGTGATGTTCAATGCAATGGCGACTAATACAGTACTGAACTCTGTATCGCCAGAAGTAACATGGGACTCCGACATAGCCGTATACGCCAACAAGATCTATTGGGTGTACAACGGAGATCTTTACAACATGAGCTTAAACAGCAATAATTTGTACGATAACCCAACTTTGATACAGTTTCAAGCTGGCAACTATGTTACATCCTATAACGCATATCCTAAACTGGAGGGTAAGTTTTGTATCAATCCTGGTACAGGGGTGATCTACGCAAAAGATCAGGTAACGGGTAATGGTTCCGATCATTTGTTTCAGATTTCATTTAGGAATTCCGTATGGCGTGCATTGGAGATCGGATCAACCCAAGTCTTTAGTTCTACTGGCATTGGCTATAACTTTGTGTATGGCTTTGAACATACCTATTACATTGGTGCCGATGGCAGAGTGGGTAACAGCTTCCATTTGGAGCCTTGCAGACCCGATGTAATGAGAAAGATCACAGAAGACGAAGAATACGCAGACCATAAGATTCAAGACCTATTGTTTCAGCAGTCAGAGCTGCAAGCTGTTCCTAATCCGGTAGCAGACTTTACTCAAATCCAGTATGAGCTGCCAGAGGCAAGTACCGTAATTTTGTCTATAGTAGACCAACAGGGGAGAGAAGAAGTTCTGGAAAGTAAGGAACTGGGGGAAGGTGCACATAGCTTGCTACTGGATTTGCAACACAAATCCAAAGGCTTATACACTATATTACTAAAAGTTTCAGGCCAATCGGTTAAACAAGTAAAAATAATTAAACAATAAAATTTAGGTTTTATAAGCGTGTGCAGGTTTTATTTGCACATGCTTATTATTACCTTTGAACCAATCATATCTCACATGAAATTACTCATCTCTCTTTTTGTATTTTGTAGCCTTGTATGCCTTTGCCAAGGCATTTCAAAAAACACTATGATACTTTCGGGCTCTTGTGCCTACTCCCAGTTCAGTGACACTAATAGGGCTAATGCTAATGCTGTAATTCTAAGGGCTCGTCTCGGACTTGGGTTCACTTATATGGTGAAGGAGCGTATGGGGCTCATTATTGGTTATGGAACAAACGCGAAGAGGCTAGACGCCCCATCAAGAAACGTTTATAAACAAAGATCTTTATATGTGGGTACGTTACACCTTTTCAAGGTTCTCCCTAAGGTATATTTAGGGCTTAACCCACTGGCCAGTTACACACGATTAAGGTTCAGAACATTATCTGATTCCCTACTGTCTGTGTACGATGTTTTTACCACAAGAACATTTGCAATAGGCCTAAACTTGCGTGCCTACTGGTTCTTTCATCGCAGGTGGGCGCTGAGTCTAGAGCAAAGGCTGGGCACTATCTCCTACTCGCATTATACAGCAGACACACCTGCAAAATTAAATAGGTTATCATGGTCTACTGATTTTGAATTATTGCCAGCGTTTCAGCTCGGACAACTTACTTTCACGCTCAACTATTTGATCAACAACAAAGCTGGCAAGGCAGAGCAAGCTCCCGTACAGCCCTAGGCGTTTTTATGCATCAGATGATCTTTAAGGCTTTGTTTGGTACAGTGCTTATTGCAACCACAGTGCTCTGTGGGCAGACGAGCCCTCGTGTAAAAATCTGGCCCATGAGGGAATACATGGGCTGGGACATGAGCTGCGACCCGCCCTGTATCACAGAAACCTTCGGCATGAAGGCCTGCCAAAGCCATGCTGCTATATGTGATACAAGAGGAAACCTGCTGTTCTACAGCAATGGGCAAACGGTATGGAACAAGCAACATAAAATCATGCCCAATGGCACAGGACTATATGCCTGCCTCAGTGGCAAACAAAATGCTGTAATCGTACCCTTTAACAGCGACTCCAGCTTATACTACCTCATCACTGCCGACAGCTTTAGGGACTCCCTACAGAGAGGTACTCGGCTGGATGAGAGTTGTTACTTAGAGGACTATCCTGATTATCTACAGTTACACCTCCACATCGTAGACACCAAGGCCAATCATGGCCAAGGCGCTGTGGTGCTTAAAAACAAACCCATTTACGCCCATACAGATCATGTGGCGGCTGTGAAACATGCCAATACTAGGGATACTTGGCTGGTATTCCTCGACGGGCTGAGGGATCGCTACACGGCACTGCTGCTGACCGATTGCGGGATCATGGACACCGTGGTTTCCGAGCTAGGCGTAGGCTTTAAAAATCCTTATCTGGCCTCTAATGCCGAAATCAAGTTTAATGTCAAAGGCAATCTGTTCTGCCACTCTGCACTGGTTTATGTGGGCAAAACCGTTTTGGGCAAGTTTGACCCTGCCACAGGCAAGGTGGTGGACAGGCTTACTTTTGACAAAATTTCTTATACTTCTGCAATATCCCTTGATTCCAAAAGTCTCTACCTCAACGACTTTAACAGAATTCATGAGTACGATATTTCAAGTTTTGACAGTTCTAGTATCATGACCTCTGGGCGTGTGCTACCTAAGATGGGTAATATCATTGGGCTACAAAACATGCCCAATGGGAAACTGATGGTACCGATATGGGATTATTTCGGCTATGTAAAGGACACCATCGACTCACCAACGTACTTGAAATGCTATACCTTGACTCCCAGACCAGAGAGTACCCTCATTGATTCCTTTGTGCACAGAAAACAGATCAAATTTTTTAGGTCTGAACTGAGCAAGCCCCCAAATTACATTCAAAATTATTTCGATCCCGACTTTGTAGAATATGAAAAAAGTACTGTAGTCATACAACACAGTCGTGTATGTATGGGGGGCACTACCCAGCTCAAAGTCAAAAACCTGCCACCATTCACACCCTATCATTGGGAACTCTACGAAAATGGAAAAGCGGTAGGTACATTGAGTAACGTAGACAGCCTGAGCCATACCTTTAGCCATGCAGGGGAGCACGAGGCAAGGCTTGTCTTGGAATTTTCTTGCCATCCAGATACGATCAAACAAAAATTGGTTACCGTGGATACAATTCCGCAACCGAACTTGGGTAGAGATACAGCTGTTTGCTCTGGGGAAACGATCCCACTGTATGCTCCACAAAGACAGGTAGCCTACCTTTGGAGCAACGGCGCTACTTCCGATCATATCATTGCGGGTGCTGGCCAGTATACCGTTCTAGTCAGCAATACTTGTGGTAGTGCCTCAGACACCATTACCATAAGCGAGGCGCACCACGAGCTCACCAATATCGTGACGCCCAATGAAGACCAGCTCAACGACTATTTGGTGGTGAACTCCCAATATTCAAATACTATCGGAGCTTTAAGCATTTATAACAGATGGGGTCAAGAAGTCTATCAAACGAATCATTACAAAAATGATTGGCCACATGAAGACATCGGTTCTGGAGTTTATTTCTGTGAATTCCAATATAGAAGCTGCCCTAAAGTGAAAGGGTGGGTGGAAATACGAAAGTAGCACCTCACTGGTATCGGTGATTCTTATGATATCGTATTCTGCGTATTTTTAGAACTAGGTCGATATTGATTATATATGAGAGCAAAAGGCAGGGCTTCCCTGCATTTTGCTCTTTACACGCTCAACATAATGGTGTACTTTGTTTGGGGATAGAAAAACACCTCAACACAAAGTCAGGGCTCGCAAAGCATAACGATTGCGCTTCCAATTAAAGCTGGGACAACGAGAATTAGGGTAGAGACACATTACATGCGTCTCATGACTGTTTTTTTATTGCGATAGAATCGCTTTTCTTGTTCCTCTGCACAGTGTTCGGGGATGATGAGGGTTATCGTAATTCGAGATATAGTCTTCCTAAAGATCGGAACACATTTTACATTCATTGCTTAGTACACAGGCTCTCCTATGGGGAAGTCTAGGTGCTATTAGGGCTGTATTCCGACACACAAGCGAACCCTTTTGCATCACTTTGTATTTTACAAATTAAAAGCCCTCCAACCGACAAGTGGGTCGTTGATTCGTTGACAATTTGATGGCAACTTTAACGACAAAAATGCTTTAAAATCTTAACTTTACGACCTATTAATTTGACAAGCAATAAATGATAAATAAAGACAACTTAAAAGACTTATTGAAAGCGTTGAACTTTGAAGAAAAAGGCGAAGTATTCAGCAAGTTTTTCAATCATAGTGATGCATATTTGAAAGTTGACTTTAATAAAAGTGAGCTTATATATCCAGAAGACAAAGGTTTTATTATTAACGAGAGACAAACTTGTAACTTTTCATCAGCTGAAAACTACGTGGTTTTTGAGTGTGTGCACCGACTACTAAATAAAGGTTACAAACCTGAACACATTGAACTTGAACCAAAATGGAAAGTTGGACACGGTGCAAGTGGCGGTAGGGCAGACATCCTTATAAAAGATAACAATAAGAAGCCACTTCTCATTATTGAATGTAAAACAGCAGGAAAAGAATTTGAAAAAGCTTGGAAAGACACCTTATTTGATGGAGACCAACTTTTTAGTTATGCCCAACAAATTCCTGATATTGAATTTCTTTGTCTTTATACATCTAACTTAATTGGTGAGATTGAAATTAAACCAACATCTCATATTATTTCTCACAAAGACAACAAAAAAATATTGGAGGAAAACAAGGATTTAAAGTCCTTTGAAAAAGCCAATAATGTAAAGGAACGTTTTGCTGCGTGGCGTGATACATATAAACTTGAATTCACAACGAAAGGATTATTCGAAGAAAATATTCAAGCGTACCATATTGGCAAAGACAAATACACTGTTGATGACCTTTTACCAATTGATGTACAAAACAAAGAGGGTAAATATCACGAGTTTCGTACAATACTAAGAAAACATAATGTTTCTGGACGGGAAAATGCTTTTGACGTTTTGGTCAATCTATTTCTTTGCAAAATTGTTGATGAGACACAAAATGCCCAAGACCTTAAATTTTACTGGAAAGGGATTGCTTATGATAACTATTTCGATTTAATAGACCGTTTACAAGAATTATATAAAACAGGAATGGACAAGTTTCTTGCTCAAGAAATAGTTTATATAAGCAATAAACAGATTGACGATGCTTTTTGGACGGTTAAACAAAAACGTAACGCAACCAGACAACAAATAAAAGATTATTTCCGAAAACTCAAATTTTTTACTAATAGCGATTTTGGTTTTATTGACGTTCACAATGAAAAGCTGTTTTACCAAAACGCTAAAGTCCTTTTGGAAATAGTTCAAATGTGGCAAGATTTAAGATTAAAAACCGAAAATCACAATCAATTTTTGGGCGACATGTTCGAGTTTTTCCTAGATAATGGTATTAAACAAAGTGAAGGACAATTTTTCACACCAATGCCAATCTGTAAGTTTGTTCTAATGTCATTGCCTTTGGAAACAATTGTGAAAGAACACCCCGAACAGCCAAAAGCAATTGATTATGCTTGTGGTGCTGGACATTTCCTTACTGAACTAGCAGCACAAACTGCCCCTTTTATTAAACAATATAAGCAAACGGATTTAAAAGAGTTTTACAAGTCAATTATAGGAATAGAAAAGGAATATCGTTTATCTAAAGTTGCAAAACTTTCATCATTTATGTACGGTCATGATGGAATAGAAATACTACATAATGATGCTCTCGACCAACACGAGAAAATTAAAGAAGGTTCATTTAATATACTTGTTGCAAATCCACCATTTGCAGTTGAAGGCTTTTTGGATACTCTACCTGAAGAACAACGAGAAAAATTTAAACTTACCCCAACTGTTTCTGATATAGCAAGCAATAAATTTATTCAATGTTTTTTTATAGAGCGTGCAAAACAACTACTTGCTCCTAATGGAGTTGCTGGTATTATCGTGCCATATTCAATCTTAACCAATCCAGACAGCACGAATATCGCAACACGTGAAATAATTTTAAAATATTTTGATATTATTTCATTGGTTGAACTTGGAAGTGGCACGTTTGGCAAAACTGGCACTCCAACCGTAATTCTTTTTTTACACCGCAAAGCACAATTACCCGAACCAGCAGAACATTATAAGAATAGAGTTGATGATTGGTTTGAAGGAATTGAAAATGATGATGAGAAGGGGGTATATCAAGACCTACAATTAATCGAGAAATACTGCGAACACATTGGTATTGAATTAGACGATTATAAATCATTACTTAATAATGAGATTTCCGAAGAATTAAGGGAATATTATATAATAAAAGATTACAAAATTGAATTTGATGGTAGCACAGACATTAAAAATCTAAAGACTAAAAAATTTTTCAAAGACCTTTCAATATCTGAACAAGAATTAGAACTAAATAAGAGGTTTGTAGAATTTGTTCGAAATATAGAAAATGATAAATTGTATTACTTCATCCTTGCTTATACAAATCCTCAAAAGGTTTTAGTCGTAAAAAGTCCTTCGGGGAATTCTGAACAAAAACAATTTTTGGGTTATGAATGGAGTGCAGCAAAAGGTAGTGAGGGCATTAAATACAATGGAGGCAGCACAATTAATGATATTATTACTCCATTATTTAATCCTAAAAACCCAAATGATAATAGTAAAATAAACTATTTAATTCAGCAAAACTTTTCAGGTAAAATACCTGAAGATGCTGTATTAAACCAACATAAAGACGTTATCACGTATCTTAACGTATATGATATTTTAGATTTTAGTCAGAAATCATTTAATAAAAGTTTCTCATTATCACCAACTACTTTTGAAACTGCACCTATTAATTGGTCTTTGAATGGTTTAAAATGTTTTGATGTAATCTTCAATAGTATTTCTGAAAAAGCGAAAAAGGAAATTGAAAAGGACTTTAAGAATGCACAAGAAAAGGCAACACTAACATTTCGTTTAAATAATTCAGAGATTTTTGATATCACAATTGGAAAAAGAGTTATAACTAAAGAAATTAAAGAAACAGAAAAAGGAATTCCAGTCTATAGTGCTAATGTATTTGAAGCATTTGGATTAATAAACAAACATCTCTTAAAAGATTATGACAACCCATCTGTTTTATGGGGTATCGATGGTGACTGGATGGTTAATTACATTGAAAAAGACACACCTTTTTATCCTACAGACCATTGCGGAGTAATAAGAATAAAAGGCAAAGCTCTTCACCCGCGTTATTTTAGTTGGATTTTGGAACAAGTCGGCAAAAGCATTCGTTTTTCTAGAACATATCGAGCTTCAATTGCTAGAATGAAAGGAATAAATATTAATGTTCCATCTTACGCCATACAAGAAAATATAGTAAAAAAGATTGAAGCAATAGAAGCTCAAATTGTTAAAGCTAAAAAATCAATTTAGAAATTAATTAAAGCAATTAAAAGTCAACACATTGTTCCATGGTCTGTGGCACGCAGACCATGGAAAATGGATCTCCGAATCGTCCGCACAAATCTCCGAAACGTTCGCAGAGATCTCCGAAACGCTCGCACAAATCTCCGAAACGTTCGCAGAGATCTCCGAATCGTTCGCACAAATCTCCGAAACGCTCGCAGAGATCTCCGAATCGTCCGCACAAATCTCCGAAACTCTCGCAGAGATCTCCGAATCGTTCGCACAAATCCCCGAAATGCTCGCAGAGATCTCCGAAACATCTGCACAAATGCCTCTCGCTTCATTTTTTAATAAAAAAATATAAAATGACACAATAAATTTTCTAAAAAATCGTTTTATATTTAAATATCTAATAGATTTTTATGAAAACTGAATCTCGCAATTATGGCTGTTCTCAAGGAGAACTTTACGCCATTGCCCGCATTGCCTGGGGCAAATTCAAAAACGACCTTGCTGACTTCAGCAGTTTTAGAGGCTTTTACAAGCCTAGTTTGTATGAAACTCGCATCGCTGAGATCAAGACGGCCGCAGCGTTAGACGACTTTCAAGCCCGAGACGAAGCTTCCGAAAGTCACCGTATCCAACTGTTAACTATCGCAAATGAATGTATTAACTGCTGGAGGAGTCTGTCGCGGTACATTGAGCATGCCTATCCCGAAGAGCTGGCCAAGCCCAAACTCGAAGCCGCTGGCAAAGGCTACTATGCCGATGCTGCTAAGTCTAACTGGAAGGCTCTGTCTAGCTTGAACATCTCAGGAACTAACTTTCTTGCAGCCAACAAGGCAGACTTGCTGGCTAACGAAAACATGCCGGAGGGTTTTCAGGAGCAGTATCTGGGCTCTGTGAAGAATTTTGAGACCGTATTCGACTTGTACATAGGTACAGGGGAAGAGATCAGCCATGGTACTAATGAGAAGATCAAGGCCAATAACAAGATCTATAAAGATCTTCGCAGCATGCTCGACGACGCTCAGGCGATCTACAGCGACAACAAGGCCAAAAGCTCTGAGTACGTGTTTGATTACCTCCGATCCATCATCACAGTACCGAGTTCGGGTGCCAAATCGCCACAGGACACAGCATCGGACAAGGATGTTACTAAATAATAAAGGAGGCCCGAAGGGGCCTTTTTTATTGGATATATTTTGATCTATGGTTCGGTGCTTAGGCATTTAAGTTGCCATCTATTCCATGGTGTGCCACAGACCGAGGTAAAAGTTATAAAACCAAAAGCTCCTTTTATGGAGCTTTTTTATTTTTATGTGACCTTATGTCATATTTGAGATCAGCAAAACTGGGCCTAGTGATATATTTAGAAGTAAATTTTTAATGTTTCATAGGAATATTTTCATAATGTCCACAATATTTTTTATTTTCAATCGTTTTTATACCATGTATCACCAATCTTTTCAATATTATGGCTAAAAATCATAAAAAGAAAAAACCTGCGGCTCAGATACTGGTTTCTGGGAAAAACGAATTTATGAGAAGGCTTTTGTTATTGGCAAAAGCTTGTGGAGCTGAATCAGCTTTTTATAAGATCTCTCCGAAAGATCTAGATAGAATTTATATCAGATGGTTAAGGGGCATAAGGATAGAAACAGATCCTGAAAGTGATATTCCGAGGCATTTGCTCAAAGAAATACGTAGGATTGCAAATGTATACATCAACGAACCTAGGATAACACTTATAGACGGGGGGCTCTCATTGTCTATTAAGGATTATGTATGTATAGGGTATACATTGATGTTTCATATGACAGATGAGGAGAGCCAGTGTAAAAACAAAGAATTCTTTGTGGAACAATTTCAACCCCTTATTCAGGCAATGGAAAAAAGGGATGTGATTACGGAGCTGTTCAATTTATGTCTGTCTATGTCAAGTTTGTACAGTCGAATGCACAGAAGAATGTACTGGATGGAACCAACATTTGGAAAAGAAAGGCAATCCATATTTCACCTGCTCACTATAAAAAGTATACCAGCACAGAAAAAGCATATTACCATAGATGGTGTAAATAGGCCCATTTATAGAGTGGGTTGGTGTAATTGGGGGGGCTCACATCAATGGCTTTCGCATGAGCCAGATGATCTAAGAAGTAAAGGATTGCCTCCTTATGTGAAAATATATGTAC
>CAMFLX010000010.1 GCA_945957555.1 uncultured Cytophagales bacterium | reverse complement strand
GATTTCACACCTTTCCTGCGCTTACCGCCCGCAGTGCCTTGGCTAATAAACATTTCCTTATCCCGAATTCAGGTTAACTAATAAAATAAGGCCTCAATAGTTTATGAAATCCATAAAATCTATATCTTTAAGGTCAACACTCAATTTAAATGTAACGGTATGTATTTAAACCTCCGAATCTACTTTTTTCTTCTATTAGGTATTCAAACATGGGGTATCAATGCACAAGTTTTTGAAAACATTCCTCTTGTCACTGTTTATGGAGAATCTAGAATTGATGTAAAACCCGATGTGGTGGTTCTGAGGGTCAATGCCTCAAGGTATCTTACGGCTGCAGACCTACAGTCATTTACGACCAAACAGAACATACAACTCAAAATGAAGTTTGTAGAAAGTGAAAAAGTAGAGATCGTAGATGATATAGAATCCTACAAAAAAGACAATACTGGATACTTATTTGTTCAAGAATTCACACTTACAATCAAAGATTACAAAGCCTACAGCGAAGTTATAATAAAATTATACCAAAACGGATTCTACGACTTTCAAGTAGTGGATTTTCAAGTTTCTAGATTGGACGAACTTAAGGAAAAAGCACGGCTATCTGCCGTGAAGAATGCAAGAGCCAAGGCGACCTCACTCGCCACTGAACTTGGACAGGCCATAGGCAAAGCGCACAGGATTGACGAAATTGAGGTTAGCTTCAATTCTGCATATCCTTCGGAAATCAAAATCAACAAACCTGAGCTTTGGTTTCCTCTCAATGACAACTACCCCATCAAGTTAGGCCATATCTCCATTATAGCAAAAGTTAAAGTCAGCTTTGATTTGAAGAAATAAAGTAAGGTCAATTACTCCAATTAATCATCGATTTATAATAAAAACAAGTACTTTGTCTCAAATTTTTAGACAAAGTACTTGCAAAGCCTTCCCTACTCTTTCACGAACCTTAGCACCTGCGTGTCTTCCTCAGTAATGATCTCAACGAAATAAATACCTTGGGGATAATGACTTCCAAAATTAATAGTTGGACTGTCAGACAAAACAAATTCATCCATTGAGCTTCCATTGATATTCACCACACGCACTAGGGCTTCAGTACCGTCTTCAATCTGAAGAGTTGCTTGACCATGGCTCGGATTTGGAAACAAACGAATATCATGTTTTCTGCTGCTAACCACCTGTCTGGTATTGGAATACATCAGAATGTCGTTTTGAGTTACTTCTACAATCCTATAATAACTGACCCCCTCATTCATTTCATGAATTCTGAAATCGTAAGCATTGATGGCTTGATGTTGCAAATTGGTAATTTCTCCAACAGTTATAAAATTGTACATGTTAGTAGCACTTTGAATCAGATACTTTTTAGTCTGGGCCTCATTAGTAGTCTTAAATGAAATATTGACCCCACCAGCACTAGGTTCAACTTTGAAATCTATGAAATTCACTGGCGCAGGGCATACATACAATGCCCTCACAGGGACCCTTTTACAGTTAACTCCCTTAGTTATTTTCCAATCGAAATAGCCCGGATATGCAGTGGGGCTATAGTATAGATTGAAGTCTTTGGAGCTGTTAGCTGAGAATGTCACCACAGGGTCACCGTTAGAGTCGTTGTAAGTGGTAGGGTAATTATACCTTAAAGGAGAAGGTAAAGCACCTCCATTCGTCCCATTCAAAAAGCCAACAATCGTATTCTTAGACTTCGCTGCTACCCTCATTTGGTAGCCTGTGCCCGCAGGTATGTTCAGGCCCATACGAACTTTCATTTTACGAGCATTGAGCAAATTGCCTTGAACAGTGCAAGGTTCGCCATAGTTAACAGGTGAACCTGCAATATTTGCACCTGAAGCATTGAGCACTTCTATCATAACCGAGTCATTGGTACCCGAACCACAATAATAATTATTGACAAAAACCGTAATCGAATCTAAGGTAAAATCGTTTTCAGCATTGAACACCAGAAGGCCTTTGGTGTCACCCGCGCCTACACTAAATTCTCCAGTAAAGCCAGCCGCAAACCCATGTGTGGCATCAATACCGATACCTGGACCGCTTGCTGTAGTTCCTGTACCAGAGCTTGGGCCAATTTTCATGCTAAAAGTAGAAGTGTCTTGCACATAATATGTATAATTCGCCGAAGGAGTCAGTGGAGGTGTGGTATAAGTAAAACCAGCACCAATCTTAGTACAAGTACCAGTTGCATTACTACACCATTTGTATTTGCCCGTACCTGTTACAGCCAGATTAGCTTTTGAACCTGCATTACAATAATTACCATCCACTGGGGTAGCAGCATAAGAGGTTATGACCGCAACATCAGATTTAGTACCGCATACTGGATCTATCACATCTACTCTATAAGTACCTGAGGCGGTTACAAAATAAGTTCTTGAAGAATCATTCCCGCCAGCCCGTACTGGATAGTTTTTATACCATTTATACTTTACACCAGGACCAGTATATATGGCATCTAGAGTGGTAGTGGCTGGATCGCAAAGCAATGCATCATCAATATTTACAGAGAAAGTATTAGAAATATGGATTACGCTGGATTTGACACAAGAACCACTTAGACTTACACAAACAGAATAAGTACCCGGGGCAGTAATAACTCTTGACACTGGTGCGGATGTACCTGTACCAGATAGACCATCGTTCCATTTTACATCTAACCCACTTACTGCGGTAAGACCTGTATTTAATGTAATACTCCCTCCCGTTCCGCAAATGGTGCGATCGGCACCAAGATCTGGCTGTGGCCCTGCCGAACCAAACTGACAACCTGGGGTAAAGGTAATATCGTCTATGGCAAAGTCAACACCATTATTACAACCACTTGTAGTGGTATTTTCCAAGCTCAAGTCCACAATAGTGTTTGTGCCACTGTTAAATGTAACCTCATATTGTATCCATGTACCAGCCGTAGTAGATGGGGGAGTAATCGTCCCTGCTTGAGCCACACCGTTTACAGTGAGTTGCAAAGTACCTTGAAAAGTGGTCCCAGTATAAATAGAAGCCAGCCATACCGAAAAATAATAGTTGGTATTTGGCTTTACAGATATGCTCGATTGCCCCCAAAGTTGAATACCTGGGGTACAAAGGCCATCGACCATTAGCATCATGTTATCAGATGTAGGTGTGTGATCGTTAATAAGTGGAAAAACACTATTAAACTTCGAAGGGTCCGTAGCCGCATATACATATCCAGGACGTGAGGAACAGGAACCACAGGGAGTAAATTCCAAATATTGGGCATCATGAGTCCAGTCACTATAACCCAATGAAAAATCATAGTTCTTTACCAAATTTGTTCCAGTTTCTACATCTGTAGCACATTGGCCAAACAGGCCAATTGGCAAGATTGCCGAAACTATATAATAGTATATGTATCTTTTCATAATCAAACACTTAATCTCTGCTATGTATACGTATAAGTACTTTAAAAGTAACCAAAAATATGATTATTCTGTTTTAAAATTATACTTTTCGTATTCAAATATTGGCTTGATCGTGAATCTACCCCTCAATTCATCTACTTAGGGCTTCCAAATGAAGCGTTATATTGAAATTCACTTATGTTGGGCATATTTGTTTTTGAATTATAAGGGAAATTCCATAAATTAACCTTTGAAAAAAGTCTGCCATGTCTACTCCCAAATACATCTACCGTCGCAGAGCCGCTCCTAAAAGTACGGCAAGCATTAATTCTTCATTTATTTCACCTTCCGAAATCCAACGAAAGTGTGATGACTGTGAAAAAGAGGATAAGGATAAAAGAGTACAGAGAAAGGCCGCCAATAGCCAGTCTGTAAACCTAACAGCAGCTTCTTTTATTCCTGCAGCTATTGGGAATAGCTTGCCCAAACCTACTCAACAGTTTTTTGCTGCGCGAATGGGTCACGATTTTAGCGAGGTAAATATCCATACGGGGGCTGAAGCAGAAGGCAAAGCTGATGCGATCAACGCAAAGGCTTATACATTAGGTAATCACATTGTATTTAATAAAGGGCAATATGACCCAGAATCCTCTGAAGGTAAAAAATTGCTTGCACACGAACTCACTCACGTGATTCAGCAACGTAAAGGCGACCTACAAATTCAACGTGCTGCATGTTGTGGAGAGGCCTATCAACTACCCCAAACCGACTATGAGTTCAATATCAATGAAGAAATATTGTTTCAACATACTTTCTGTGTAAACACCAAAGGTTTCAAACTCAAAATAAAAGCTAATTGGACCAAAGCCCATAGCGCTGAGCACTATTATGTTCAAGTGTATGAAGAAAATAATAATGAAGACTTTACTCGCAGGTACGATATCGGTCGAGAAGAAACACAATCATTTAGGTTCAAAAAGGCAGACTCTGAAGGATGCAACTTTTTTAGAGTCATTATAAAAGTTGGTAATCCTGTAAAAGGGATCAACCTAAAAGGGAGCGCTTCGCTGCTTAAATAAATACCCCCTCCTTAGTTAATCCCATGAATTTAACATACACAAAAGACGAGAACACCGAAAAAGAGAGATCCTTTAAAACCAACTTAGAGATTCTTAAAAAATATTTTGCACTTAGGCTTCAATCTGAATTTGCCGAAAAGAAAGTGGATGAGACTCTATTCGAGGCTCTTAAAAACAACTGGCAGTCTACCAATTGGATTGAAGAACAATTAAGCCTCACCGAAAAGATCTTAATCTCTATAAGTCTTGCTCCTCACCTCATACCAGGCTTTTATGAAGATGTCATCAGAGAAGTTTTCCCAAACGGTGGCGAATTTGTGGAAATTGGAGGTGTAAAGGGTAACCATCACAGAGGTATGCTACCTACAGGAGAAACAGCCCTCTTTATCCTCGCTGGCAATAACTTAGGAGAAAGAGTAAAAATACAGGAATTGCTCTCTGAAAGTGGTAGTCTTCATAAAAGTAACATTATAACTCTAGAACAGGTACGTGAAGGAGAACCTCCAATGAGCGGGAGGCTTATGCTTTCAAATAAGTGGCTCAACAAATTACTCTTCAACAAAGAATCTGAGATTCGGTTTGGACCAGATTTTCCCGCTAAAAAGATTCATACACCTATGCTTTGGGAAGATGTGGTACTGCATCCTATGACGATGCGCCAGATCAACGATATTTCAGATTGGCTTAAGTTCAATGAAGTGCTCATGAAGGACGAGCAAATGGGCAAGCGCATTTCTCCAGGCTATAGAGTCTTATTCTATGGACCTCCCGGAACCGGCAAGACCTTAACGGCCGCACTTCTAGGCAAACAATTCAACAAAGAGGTTTATAGGGTAGACCTCTCTCAAGTTACCAGCAAATACATAGGGGAAACTGAAAAAAATCTAGAAAAAATATTTACTGTAGCAGAAAACCAAGGCTGGATCCTATTCTTTGACGAAGCTGATGCTCTTTTTGGAAAAAGAACGGGAGTACAAAGTTCTCACGACAAATATGCCAACCAAGAGGTTTCTTATCTATTACAAAGAGTCGAAGATTTCAATGGTTTGATCATACTTGCGTCCAACTTCAAAAACAACCTAGACGATGCATTTATAAGACGATTTCATGGGATTGTCCACTTCCCTATGCCAACAGTTGATGAGCGAAAAATTCTTTGGGAAAAGACTATTCCAAAATCGTTCAAGCTTGATAAAAATGTAAATTTAACCAAGCTGTCGGAAGATTACGAGCTCACAGGTGCTTCCATATTAAACATTATTCATTACGTAGCCCTTAAAGGTATGAGTCTGGGCAAAAAAACAATAGATCATGCTCTGCTTGATGAAGGAATAAGAAGAGAATATGCCAAAGAGGAAAGATCCATATAAACATTTCCTTCTCTAGGCCCTTCGTTCAAAAGAATATATTTATATCAATTCTCGTTACCCGATTACTAACCTAACTGATATAGCCTCAGATTTACTTCGCTCTCAACAATACTTTTTCAAAATTAAAACAATGAAGCAGCTATCAATCATACTACTAGGTTTGGCCGGGTTAGCCATCTCGTGTAAAAAGAAAACCACACCCTCCGCAAATTACGCTAATGCTGCCGATTGTAGTACCCTTGTTGATACAGTTAACACGTATACAAAAAGTACTGTTTCCATTATTAACCTTAATTGTACGAGCTGTCATAGTTCATCCAACCCATCTGCAGGTCTGAATTTAAGTGGCTATGCTGCAGCAAAGAGTTCTTTTCTCAATGGTAACAGTTTGTGTTCGATACACCACGGTTCTGGTTGTAAGGCTATGCCAGAAGGGGCTGCCCTCTCAAGCAGTGATATACAAAAGCTTGATTGCTGGGTAAAGAATGGTTGTAGACAATAATTGAATTAGTTAAATAATATTAAACGATAAAGCCCCCACTAAAAAGCGGGGGTTTTATATTAAGCAACGCTTATGCAATAAGTCCTTATTACGGAACCTAAAATCTTAGTCTACATTGTCATGTAGAAACTTATTATTACCTAGTATTTCATTATCGTCATTCAAATTGTATTTTGAAATGTTTCTCTCCGAAGAATGTGGCACATCTTCCAAACCTTTGCCCTTACGCAAATAAGCCGGTGTCTCAAACATGGAGTTTACTTCATCATTTTTAAGCTCTGAAAACGGCTTAGACGGGCCGTAGCCTTTACTCAAAGAAATCAACTTTTCTATGCGTGCCTTATTTTGCTCCTGAAGCTTTTGAGCCATGTTTTGATCAATTACATCTGGATCAAAAATAGACTTCTGGATGGTCTGCTCCTCTTTTGGAGGGTTCTGCATCACCACGTCTTGAGTCTTCGGATTGTGTATGATTTCGTATTTGCTACTCAATTCAAACAAATCATTGCTCTTATTTTCTGTTGAGGCTGTTGTGTTTTTTTGAACCTCTTGAGAAGCGACAATAGGTGTTGCTACAGAGGGCACACTCATTTTTGACTCAGGACTGTAGTTCTGAATTTTTGAGTTGTCCAATACCTTTTCTGACTTGTCCGTCTCAAGGTTATAAACAGTTTTCTCAAAGTATTCCTTATTACGCTCCACAAAGCCTGTAGCAATGACCGTAGTTTTGATATTGTCTTGAAGCGTTGGCACCAAAACCTGACCAAATTTGATCTCCGCATCGTAACCAGTCTTTTCGTATAGGAATCCAGTGATCTGATCCATTTCATCCATAGTCAACTCTGGACTCTCGCCGTATTCCACAAAAATGAGTACGTTCTTAGCACCACTCACATCCGTGTTGTTGAGCAATGGTGAATTCAAAGCTTGCTCTACCGCATTCCTAGCCCTGTCTTTTCCATTGGCCATACCGGTACCCATAACTGCGGCACCGCTGTCCTTCAATACCGTACGTACATCGTTAAAATCCACGTTTACATCTCCCGTTACGGTGATGATCTCAGCGATACATTTAGCTGCATTGGTCAAGATATTATCAGCTCTTGAGAATGCTTCTCTGATAGAAAGGTTTCCATAAACTTCACGAAGTTTATCGTTCATGATCACCAGTACGGTATCACAAAACTGCTTCATTTCTACGATTCCCTTATCAGCTTTTAACCTTTTACCAGGACCTTCAAAAGTAAATGGGGCAGTAACTATACCAACAGTTAAGATATCCAATTCCTTGGCAATCTTAGCGATGATCGGTGCAGCACCAGTGCCTGTACCACCACCCATACCAGCCGTAATGAACACCATTTTGGTGTCTTGACTGAGAAGGTTTCTAATGTCTTCTTTACTTTCAATAGCTGCGTCCTTACCTACTTCTGGTTTAGAACCTGCACCAAGACCTTCAGTTAAGTTAATACCGATCTGAATCTTGTTGGGAACTGAGCTCGACTTAAGAGCCTGTGCATCGGTATTACAGATGAAGAATTCTACATCTTTGATACCGTTGTTATACATGTGTGTCACGGCATTACTACCACCACCACCTACGCCAATCACCTTGATGATTGATTTTTGTGCCGCAGGTGCTTCGAACTTGTAAGATACTTCTAACATAAGCGTATATATGTGTTTAGAAATTGTAAATAATATTCAATCAAATTTTCGAACTATTGAATTCTGGAACTAATAATTACTGAGTTTGTTTTCCTAATTATAAAATTCAACGATTCCTAACCTACAGTAAACTGTAAGTCTTTAATTATTCATAGTTAGTCTTATCGTCAAAATCATCGATAAGCATACCCGTGAATTTTTCCTTCATGTTTTTAAATAAACCAAAGCCCAAATTAGTCTCCTTTTTCGGTGTTGCTGTTTTTGGTTTGCTACTATCAGACACCGCTTTGATCTCAGACAATCCTGCTTTTTCACGGTATTTGTTTTCACGCTCGTCTACCCCATAGAAGCCCGCTAATACAAGACCTACCGCAGTAGCATACATTGGACTTTTTACCACTTCAACCTTAGATTTGCCTAGGTGTTCGTTAGGGTAACCAATCCTCGTATTTTTGCCAGTTTTGTATTCAAAAAGTTGCTTCAAGTGCTTTAATTGAGAGCCACCACCGGTGATTACAATACCCGCGCTGAGTTTTTTATCGTATCCAGAAGCTGTGATTTCAGCAATTACCAAATTGATGATTTCCTCCATTCTACACTCAACAATATGCGCTAAGTTCTTGATAGAAATTTCCTTTGGCTCCCTATTTCTAAGTCCAGGAATGGAAACGATCTCGTTAGAGCTTGTTTCTTGGGCCAAAGCAGAACCAAATTTCACTTTCAGAGCTTCTGCTTGTTGATTTAAAAGTTGTAAGCCCTCTTTGATGTCCTGTGTGATGATGTTTCCGCCAAAAGGAATCACTGCTGTGTGACGAATGATACCATCATGGAAAATAGCCACATCAGTAGTACCACCACCAATGTCCACCAATACTACTCCAGCCTGTTTTTCATCTTCACTTAAAACCGCCAAACTAGATGCAATAGGTTCCAAAATAAGTTCTTCTGTTTGAAGCCCAGATCTTTTAACACTCTTGTCTATATAACTCACTGCATTTGTCTCAGCTGTGATGATATGAAAATCACCTTCAATTCTTCTACCAGGCATACCCACAGGATCATCGGTTTTGAACTGGTAGTCAACCACATATTCTTGTGGCATAACTGCAATAATTTGTGTACCAGCAGGCACGACAAACTTGTACATCTCCTGGGTGAGATAGGTGACATCAGCCACGGAAATCTCATCTTCGACGTTGTTTCTAGTCATACCATTGTGTGCTTTGAAACTTCGGATGTGCTGTCCTGCAATACCCACGTTCACCACACCAATATCAATATTAGCTGATTCTGCAGCTTCCTTGATCGCCTTGTTGATGGCATCAACAGTTTTGTCAATATTCACCACCATACCGCGGCTCACACCTTCAGATACAGATTTACCCATACCGAGGATCTCCAGTTTGCCAAACTGGTTTTTCACACCTACAAGAGCACAAATCTTGGTTGTACCAATGTCTAGTCCTACTACGATTCTGTCTGTGTTATTCATATACTACTCAGTAATTATTTGATCTTTGAATTTTAAATTTACCTTCTCACAGAAATTCCAGCCTTTCACAGGTAGAATGTTTTTGTAAAATATTTTCATTTTCAATATTTTGTCTTCTAAGTCTTCTAAGTCTCCAAATACAAAATACTGCTTGCCTATTTGTGGATAAATGACCACATCGCCACTGGCGCTTAGATCAATCTCCGCAATGATTGCCTGCAAGAACTTATCTTCTTCAATAATTTGAAAGAACTTAAAGAACTGAGCCGTTACTGTATCTTTTGCAAAATCTTGACGTAACAACTTTCCTGTCATGTGACCTGAAACTACAGGTACACGAGCTGTAAATTTTTCTGACATGGGCAGAATTGTACCTTTGTCGCTCACGTAAAAATCGCCACTCGGCATCACCACCCTTGCTATGGGGTGACACTGCGATACGTTGACATGTAGATCCCCTTTTAGATCTTTATGCACATGCGCACTGTAAGCAAAGGTGTTCTTCTTTATCCTCCGCTCCAGCTCTTTCAAATTGACCAATCGTACTTCTTTATCTACCAGCTCATCCCTGCCTGACGAAGTCATTAAATTCATCACATCATGTTCATCGATGAACTCATGCTTGTAGTTTTGGTCAATATGAATCTTTACCTGCTTCACTGTCTTAAATTCTTGTTTAGCAGTCGTAAACCCAATCGCCGAAATCAACACAATACCCGCAACCAATAGCAAAAGCCATGTCTTGATTCGTTGGATGGGCAGTATGTTTTTAATGTTTATCATTTTTGTTTAACGCTGAAGGCCTAAGGCCTAAAGCTTTCGCTCATTTACTATCCTTTTTCTTAAACCTTTTGCTTTGAGCTTTCCGCATTCAGCGCCCCTTTAGGCCTTCTGCGTTAAGCTTTCAACACCCTACCAATTTCCTCAACAAACCTATCTATGTCCCCAGCACCTGCGGTGATGAGCACGTCAGTGTTCAATTTATGTTTGATATATTCCATCAAATCCTCCTTTTTAAGAATTTGAACCTGTTTATTCTTCATTTTTTGAAGTACAATCTCCGAAGTCACACCAGCAATAGGAAGTTCTCTCGCAGGATAGATATCCAACAGAATTACCTCATCTGCGATGTCTAGACTCTGCGCAAACTCCTTGTCAAAGTCTCTGGTGCGAGAATACAAATGCGGTTGAAAAATCACTGTCACTTTCTTGTTCGCAAACAAAGCCTTTGCTGAAGTCAAAAGTGCTTCCAGCTCTGCAGGATGGTGGGCATAATCATCTATATAGATGATCTTGCCCGAATCCACGATGTACTCAAACCTGCGTTTTACACCCTTAAAGGTCTCTATTGCCTCTTTGAAAGTATCAGGCTTAAGACCAAACTCCAAAGCAGCCGCCATGGCACCAGTAGCGTTTTCCACATTATGAAAACCTGGTACCGACAAAGCGATGTCCTTTATTTCCAAGCCGTCTTTGCCATGGAAATTAAAAATGAATTTTCCGTTTTCGATTCTTAAATGATCGGCATAATAATCTGATTTTGTGTTGTATGCGTAAGTAAAATTTAAAGCTTTTGTGTCTACTTTCACTTTATGGTTGGCGATTAATACTTTACTTACCAAGTTGCCAAACAAATTGAATGATTCTAAAACTGAATCATGATTTCCATAAATATCCAAATGATCGGCATCTGTTGAAGTAACGACTGCAACCTCTGGCCTAAGCGTCAAAAACGACCTATCATACTCGTCTGCCTCTACGATCACGGGAGCATCTTTGGCGCCAATCAAAAGATTGGTAGCATAGTTCGCTGAAATGCCGCCCATAAAAGCACTACATTCTATACCTGCGGTTTTGAAAATATGTGCAGTGAGCGTAGTAGTAGTAGTTTTGCCGTGTGTTCCAGCAATAGCCACCGTCCTATAACTCTCTGTGATCAGGCCTAACACTTGTGAGCGTTTCAGCATGTTGTACTCAGAACTTTCAAAGAACTTATACTCTACATTGTCTTTAGGCACTGCTGGTGTTACCACAACCAAAGTTTCTGCTTTCTTGTAAAACGCTGTAGGAATCCTACCAACTTGATTGTCATAGTGCACATCGAAGCCTTCGGCAACGAGTTGTTGTGTGAGCGGCGATTCTGTTTTGTCATAACCACCCACATGAAAACCCTGCGCCTTGAACCATCTCGCCAAAGCAGACATGCCTATGCCCCCGATTCCGAGGAAGTAAATGTTTTTTATGTCTGTTAAAAGTTTCACTTTTATCGAGTTATTATGTTCTTTTTAAATTATGTTATTGAGTTTTTGAACTTTCGGCAGTCTTGGCAAGATATTGAATGTATCCATTCAGAATCTTAATCACTAACAACACTTTTCCTTTTAGTTCCTCAAACTCTTGTTCTGTACAATACCCTTCCTCTTTCGTAATTATTAGATGGTCTAATATTTCATGTAAAGAACCTCTTGATATTCTACAGAACTGAATATTTTCTTTAAAATGATACCTCCCGTATCCTTCTGCAATGTTATTTGTAACTGACCTAGAAGCCCTTATTATTTGATCTTTCAACAAATAATCCTCACTTTTCGGAAGTTTTTTAAGTACGGTTTTCAAGAGTTGTCTTAAATTTTGAGCTTCCTTCCAGCAACCCAATTCTTCAAAACTTCTTAACACACCGTTACTCATAACTTAATAACCTAACTTTCAAACAACTATGCCAGAATTAACCTTAACGCAATTTCCGCAATCTCCGAATCAGCATTGGGTTTAGCCAATTGTTTGATGTTGTTTCTGAGTGCATCTAGCTTCGCTTCATTATTTACCAACTCAATTAAAGTATCTACCAACTTTTCTTTTGCTTCTGCATCCTTCACCAAAACTGCTGCATCTTTTCGCACCAAAGCCATCGCATTTTGTGTTTGGTGATCTTCTGCTACATTGGGTGAGGGCACCAATATGACTGCCTTACCCAAACAACACAACTCACTTACCGATAAAGCCCCTGCCCTTGAAATCACCACATCAGCAGCTGCATAAGCCTGATCCATCGTACTGATGAAATCATAAACCTTTGGTTCTCCCCAGCCATTGCCTTGTTGTAAGGTCAATTCTCTCGCTTGCGTGTAAAATGTCTTACCCGTCTGCCAAATCAATTGAATATTTGCTTTCTTGAGTTTGTCAAGTCCTTCTGCGATACTTTCATTGATCGTTCTTGCACCTAAACTTCCGCCTATCACCAAGACCGTCTTTTCAGTATCTGCCATTTTGAAATACAAAGAGCCCGACAGCTTCGGCAATATCGATTCTTTAATTGCTTTGCGAACCGGATTTCCAGTCAACACAATTTTACTCTTGGGGAAAAACTTACTCATGCCCTCATAAGCCACACAGATTTTATCTGCCTTTTTTGCCAATTCCTTATTGGTTTTACCAGCGAAACCGTTTTGTTCCTGAATCAAGGTGGGCACACCTTGCCATTGTGCCATCTTCAACAATGGTCCGCTGGCATAGCCTCCTACACCTATTGCCAAATCAGGCTTAAAGTCTTTGATGATCTTTCTTGATTTCAAAAGACTGTTCAATATCTTGAATGGCAGCAAGAAATTAGAAAGACTGAATTTCCTTTGAAAACCAGCGATATCAAGCCCGACAATCTTATAACCAGCAGCTGGAACCTTCTCCATCTCCATGCGACCATTAGCCCCAACAAACAATATCTCTGCGGTTGGCACTTTTGCCTTAATCGCGTCCGCAATTGCCACAGCTGGAAATATGTGCCCACCTGTACCACCACCACTAATGATCAGTCTACAGTGATCAGTTTTCAGTTGACCGTTTTCAGTTGACCGTTTATCGCTTACAGTATTTTTATTCCGTTCTTCCAAAGTGTTTATACTTTAGTATTACCCGTTTCTTTTAATTTCTTGATAAATCCGACAATCATCGCTTTTATTTCAGAAACATTCGCTTCTATATTTTCGAATTTATTTTGATCCACATATCCTAAATCTTTACTCAACAAGTTGATATATTGCACTTCCTGTACAGAAGAAAAAGCCGTTTGGAAAAAATTCGCCTTATCCTTATTCGTTCTCCTCCCACACCCTTCAACTATATTTAATGGAATAGAATATGTAGCTCTTCGAAGCTGACTTACCAATCCATATTTTTCCTCTTTTGGAAAATCCTCAGTTGTCTTATAAATATCCAAAGTAAGCTGATGACTTTTTTGCCAAACCCTTAAATCCTTATAATCTTGCATCTGGTCCCTGTTTACTGTAAACTGTATACTGACAACTTTTTAGCCTTTTACTATTTCCCCTTGATTACCAAATTCTTGCCCTTCACCTTTGCTTACACTGAGGATAATTCCTAAAGAAATCCCTGTAAACAATAGCGAAGTTCCTCCCATACTTACCAATGGCAGAGGCTGGCCTGTAATCGGACCTAAACCTACACCCACCCCCATATTGATCATGGCTTGTATCACGATCATGAAGGTAAGTCCTGCAGAGAGCAAGCCTCCAAAGGCTCGTTCACTGTTTTGCACCGTAATCATCCCTCGATAGAGTAGCAAGAGAAACAATCCTATCACCACTATCCCACCCACCATACCATATTCTTCAATGATAAATGGGAACACCATATCGGAATAAGGATGTGGCATGGTATTTCTAGTAATACTATTTCCTGGGCCCCTACCTACCACTCCACCGAGTGACACAGCAATCCGCGCTTGTTGCGCCTGAAATGGCATTTCGCTATCATTCATGAAGCGTTTTATCCTATTTACAGCCGTACCCATCCTCTGTCCAGCAGCGAGTGCGATACCTCCAAAGAGAATGCCTACCACGCAGAGCATTCCCAAATATTTGAGAGGTACGCGACCTATGTACATGAGCAACATACAAGTTGCAAACATCATCAGTGCTGTAGAGATGTTACTCAAGGCAATTGCTCCACAAATCACCCCACACCAAATCAAGATAGGGATGATTGTATCTTTCACGTTTTCAATATCTTTCTGCTTCTTTGCCAACATACTCGCCAGATTTGAAATCAATGCAAATTTTGCTAAATCTGAAGGCTGAAAGCTCATACCAAACACGCTCAACCAACGACCCGCACCATTTACCGTTCCTGTTACAAAGGCTATAGCCAATAACGGTAAGGAAACCCAAAGTGCTAGCTTCGAAATCTTGGAATAATACCTATAATCGATCTTGTGTGCCAACCACATAGACCCAAAACCAATGAGCATGAACATCACATGCTTGCGCAAGAAATATTCGGTATCCCCACCAGCCAACTTCTTCTGAGCTATCGCACCAGTAGCGCTGTACACCACCAAGGTGGAGATAATGGCGAAACTGATGGCCACAAACCAGATGATCGGATCGCCTCCAAGATTCTTTTTGATCCAAGTATTTAAGACATTTGACATTTTATTTGAGACGCAAGAGTCAAGACACAAGAATCAAGACTATTAACGATGTTTATGTTATTACTATTTATTGTCATTATTCAGTTTCGATATTAAACCATTTAACATCCTTTGGATTTCAACAACAGAATTCAATAAGCCCTCTGTTATTTTTTCATCAAAGTAATTTATCCTTTCACAAATCATAATTTGTGTTTCGTTTTCAAATGCTGATGCCAAAGCCATATTCAAAAAATTACCAAAGTCCTTATCAGTTTTTCTTCCAGAACCTTCAGCTATGTTCGAAGCTATTGAAACCGCAGATCGAGTGAGCTGAGCATATAATCCAAACTTCTCCTTTTCTGGCAAACACTGTGCTTCATTATAGATCTTCACCACATGATCCATTACTATTTGCCATACTTTGAGTTGTTTAAAATTATGCCCCATCTTATCTTGACTCTTGTGTCTTGACTCTTGTATCTAATTCTAAAACTGCCGCAGCAAACTGCTTCCCTCTGTCTTCGTAGTTCTTGAAAAGATCGAAGCTTGCACAACATGGAGAAAGTAAAACTATGTCCCCCTTTTCTGCCAGATCTGCACACAACTGTACTGTTTCTTTCACATCTTCGGACTTTTTGATAATTGGGATTAAACCTTTAAAAGCTTTTTCCAATTTTTCACTATCTTTAGTCATACAAACCAAGGCTTTCACCTTGCCTTTTACAACATCAAACAATGCTTTATAGTCATTACCTTTGTCAGTACCACCAGCAATCCAAACGATCGGCTCTTTGTAAGCATCCAAAGCATACCAAGCACTGTCTACATTGGTGGCTTTGCTGTCATTGATGTATTTCACCCCATCAATCTCTGCCACCAACTGCATACGATGGTCAGCGTTCTGAAAGTCGGCCAAAGCAGCTTCTATCGTCTTCACGTCTACCCCTAACTTGATAGCTGCTAATGACGCTGCCATAGTATTGTAAAGATTGTGCTGTCCTTTCAACACTGATTTTTTCAAATCGATCAAGTATTCCTTTTCTCCAATTTGAATTGTTATACCCTCTTCATCACCACAAGCTCCATCAAACTCGTCTGGATAGATACTGAAGGGCAGTTCTTCTGCATCGGTATCTACATCAAACAAATTGTTTTCAATCAACTCCGAATCAATACCGTAGATAAAGGTGCAGTTTTCGTCCATGTTTTGAATGATCCGAAACTTACTAGCCACGTACTTATCGATTTTGTAGTCATACCTATCCAAATGATCTGGCGTAATGTTCGTCAATATCCCGATATCAGCTTTGAACTTAAACATCCCATCCAATTGGAAAGAACTCAATTCTAGTACGTAGATAAGTTCTGAGTTTTGAGTGTTGGGTGTTGAGTTGCTGTCTTGACTCTCCTCTAAAACTTGTTTAGCAAAGCTCTCTCCAATATTCCCTGCCAGTTTCGCATTGAAACCTGCTTTTTTGAGAATATGATATACCAATAGGGTCGTAGTGGTTTTACCATTAGTCCCTGTAATACACACCTTTTTCGCAGCGGTGTATCTGCCTGCAAATTCAATTTCGGAAACCGCCTTGATCTTTTTCTTTTTTAAAGCTTGAATGATCGGTGCCTTGTCTGGGATCCCAGGACTTTTCACAACCTCATCGGCGTTTAATATTTTAGCTTCCGTATGCTGACCTTCTTCATAGGCAATACCATTGTCCTCAAGTATTTTTTTATACTTATCAGCAATCGCACCCATATCTGAAACAAAAACATCAAAACCCATGGCTTTTGCCAAGAGCGCTGTCCCTGTTCCGCTTTCACCAGCACCAAGAATGACTAAATGTGATACGTGTGACGTAGTACGTGTGACCTTTTTCGTTTCTTCAATATTTTTTGACTTTTGGGTCATTTTGTTTTCTCTTTTTCAGAGCTTATTCTTTCTTTTAAAATATTTACCATTTTCAAGAGCATTGCCTTCACGTGCTCTAAATCGTCATTAAGCATATTACATTCCTCTACTGAAATATATTCAAGGTCTTTCGCTAGAATCAAACAATAGCTACTTTCTTGAACCGAACCCAGAGCGATTACAAAAAATCGCATATTTTCAGCATCAGACATCCTACCTGTTGCTTCGGCGATGTTAAGTGCTATCGAAGAAGCTGCCCTCCTCATTTGAGAAACAAGTCCATATAGTTCATCCTTTGGGAAATCCTTGGTGATCTTGTAAACATCAAGAGTAAACTGATGACTTTTCTCCCAAACTTTCAACTTTCTGAAATCCTGCATTTCGTTACACTTAACACATTACACGTACAACTTAATTATTTATCTAATTTTCAATGTCAACAATGTTACTACTGCCAAGAGAATCCCGATGATCCAAAACCTGGTAACGATTTTGGGCTCAGCATACCCTGACTTTTGATAATGATGGTGCAGTGGAGACATTTTAAAAATGCGTCTACCTTCACCATATTTCTTTTTGGTATACTTAAAATAAGATACCTGTATGACCACTGATAGATTTTCTATCAGAAAAATTCCACATAACAAGGGAATCAACAATTCCTTCCTCACACAGAGACAGAGCGTAGCAATGGTTCCTCCTAACATTAAACTCCCAGTATCGCCCATAAAAACCTGTGCGGGATATGTATTATACCAAAGGAACCCTATACAAGCACCAACAAAAGCCGCACAGAAAATCACCAGTTCACCCGAGTGTGGAATGTACATGATGTTCAAATAGTTGGAGAATATGGTATTCCCTGATACATAAGCAAAAATAGCAATGACAATTCCTATGATTGCCGAGGTACCCGCAGCAAGTCCATCTATGCCATCGGTAATATTAGCACCATTTGACACTGAAGTAATGATGAAAATCACAATGAGTGTATATACAGCCCATAAGTAATCCTCCATACCGAACCACTTCACCAAATGTTTATAGTCAAACTCATTATCCTTTACAAATGGAATAGTAGTAGCGGTAGATTTTACATTCACATAAGTCTTCAAGACTGAAACACCGTTTACCATCTCCATTTTTTGTTTGGATGGCGGTAGTGGCTCTCTTACCAAGACATGCTTATTGAAATAAAGTGATAAGCCTACAAAAACCCCTATGATGATCTGACCGGCGATTTTAAACCTACCAGCAAGGCCTTCTTTGTTTTTCTTAAACACTTTGATGTAATCATCCAAAAAGCCAATCAGACCTAGCCAGATCACTGTCACAACCAAGATCACAATATATATGTTAGTGATTTTAGCAAACAATAATACAGGGATTAAGATAGACCCAATGATAATAAGACCGCCCATAGTCGGTGTGCCCTTTTTTTCCATTTGGCCTTGTAAGCCCAAATCCCTGATAGACTCACCGATCTGTTGTTTTTGCAAGTAACTGATGAGCTTTTTGCCAAAGATTGCACCAATGATAAGTGATAAAATCACTGCCATGAATGCCCTGAAAGAAATATACTTGAACAAGCCAGCTCCTACGAAGTCATAATGTTTGTCCAAATATTCGAATAAGTAATACAACATGCTTTTTAAATAATTATAAGTGTTGAATTATAAATTTTAAATGTTTTTCAATTCTTGTTTTCTAAATTATCTTGAGAAGTTTTTATGATTTTAGTCAGAATGTTGACTATATCAGTAACTTCTTTCAATTCCCTGTTTACATCAATCTTAACCAGTTCGCTTTTTTCTAAAAGCCTCAGCCAATATCTCGTTTCTCTGGCTTCTTTATTGGCAATTGACATTTTTGCGATAAACTCCCCTTTTGATATCGCAGCAATAGCTTCTTCAACGTTTGCCCCGATACTCGTTCCGCTCCTCAATACCTGTTTTGAAAGAACATATTCGTTCTTTTCAACCATGAATTTGTAAAGTCCTATAGTGCTTAAAGCAAATTCAAAGGTCTTATCGAGTATAGGATTCTCCTTCATTTATAATTTAAAATTTATAATTCATCATTATAAAAGAGTTCAAACATTTCCTTCACCACCACCCGATCGTCAAAAGGATATTTCACGCCTTTGATTTCTTGGTAGTCTTCGTGGCCTTTGCCTGCTATCAAAAGGATATCGCCTTCCTCAGCAAAGGATACTGCCGTTTTGATCGCTTCCTTTCTGTCCAAGATCGACAATGACTTTTTGTAGTTCACAGGCCCCACCCCTTGCATCATTTCATTTATGATCATTTGTGGTTCTTCTGACCTTGGATTGTCTGAGGTCAAAATGACTTTATCACTGAGTTTACAAGCTATCTCTGCCATCAAGGGCCTTTTCGTCCTGTCCCTATCCCCTCCACAGCCAATCACTGTGATGATCTTTGTCTTGGTCTTTCGGAACTCTTGAAGTGTCTCCAGTACATTTTTAACTGCATCAGGTGTATGTGCATAATCCACAATAGCCGTAATGCCATTTTTGGAATGAATCTGTTCAAAGCGCCCCGATGCTGGAGTAATCGCTGAGAGAGCCGTCAGAACTTCAGTCTTGTCTTCACCCAATAATATCGCAGCACCATAAATGCCCAAAATATTGTAGGCGTTGAAATCTCCGATCAACTGGAACCATGCCTGTTGACCATTGATATCCATTTCTATGCCTTGTAAAGTATTAGCTAAAACTTTCCCTTTGAAATCGGAAGGGATTCTCAAGCCAAACGTATGCACTTGTGATACAGAATTCTGCACCATTACCTTCTTCCTTTTATCATCAGCATTGATGAGTGAAAAAGCAGTAGCAGGCAATTCGTCAAACAACTTCTTCTTTGCGGCGATGTAGTTGTCAAAAGTACCGTGGTAGTCCAAATGATCGTGACTGATGTTGGTAAAAATAGCGCCATCGATCTTGATTCCTGCCAAGCGTTCTTGCACTATTGCATGAGAACTAGCTTCCATAAAGCAATGTGTGCAACCCTTCTCGACCATTTTGGCCATAAGTTGGTTCATCGCCACCGCATCAGGAGTGGTATGTGTAGCAGGGATTACCTCATCGTTGATTTTGTTTTCAACGGTAGACAGTAAGCCAGAACTATAACCCAACATTCTGAATAGTTTGAATAAAAGCGTTGCAGTGGTAGTCTTTCCATTAGTACCTGTTACCGCAATGATTTTGAGCTTCTCAGAAGGATTGCCAAAAAATGATGCTGCCAAGAAGCCTAAAGCCTTTGCAGAATTTTCAACTACTACAAAACTCACTCCTACGAAAGAATCCGCAGGCAATCGTTCACACACCACAGACTTGGCACCCAATGCCACGGCTTTAGCTATGAAATCATGACCATTCACATGTGTGCCTACGGTAGCCACAAACATAGACCCCTCGGTCACCTTGCGGCTGTCGAACTGTATGTCTTTTACAGCAATACTCGTATCACCAATAACTTCTATTGGCTTTATCGAGGTCAATATGTCCTTTAATGTCTTCAACTCAATCTCAAATAAATGCTACTACCCTTGTAAAACCTTGTCCCTGGACTCAACGATTGCGAATCAACCCTGCCACGGCCTTCAAACCTCACTTTGAGTCCTGCGTTTTCCAATACATACAAGGCATCTCTCAAACTCATACCTGTAACATTGGGCACAAGATTTTCAATAATCTTCCTGCTCTGCCAAATGATGGCGTTGTTTACAGGATGTGCCGCTACCCAGTCCTCATCACCCTCATAGTGATTGGAAATCCCAAACATATTACAGAGGTACTGCAACTCATCCTTTTGCCCTGCCCTAAGCAAGGGAAACTCTCCACTCTTCACCAGCTCTGGCTCCAATTTGAGGTTTTTATGCATCTCGTAGTCCTGCGAATACACCTTATCCGCAATTTCCCTAAACACTGGCGCCGCAACATCAGCACCATACTGTGAGAATCCTTTAGGATTGTCGATGACCACTATGCAGCTATACTTGGGCTTGTCTGCAGGGAAAAACCCGCAGAAAGAAGTATAATAGCTTTTGGTATACTGACCGTTTTTGATCTTCTGTGCTGTACCCGTCTTTCCTGCTATGCTGTAGTTTTCTGTAAAAATGTTGTCTGCAGTACCATGCTCTACCACAGCCACCAAACACTCCTTAAGTTTTTCAATGGTTTCCATAGAGCAGATTTGATCATCCACCACTTCTGTATGATATTCTTCCACTACATGATCTCCACTCCATACCTTTTTCACGATGATGGGCTTGATCATTTTACCATTGTTGGCCACTGCGTTGTAAAAATTCAACATAATCAGCGGCGACATACCCATTTCATAACCTATGGACATCCAAGGCAGTGACAAATAACTCCAAGTACTGTCCTCTGTATCCTTAATGTAGGGCTTGGCCTCACCCTTCATTTGAAAATCTATGGGATCGTTCAAATGAAAGCTCTGAAGCAATTCCACATATTTCTTAGGATTCTTCCCAAAATGATCGAAGATAAGCTTTGAAACCCCTACATTGGAAGATTTAGAAAAAACCTCTTTGATCGTCAAATATTTACGCGGATGTGGTTTGCTGTCTTTCATGACTTTGTCATGAAACTTCAGCTCGCCATTACCCACAAATACACTATCAGTCACGTCTATATTCTTATCTTCAAAGAGCGCCATCAACGAAGCCAACTTAAAGGTAGATCCTGGATCTGTCAAGCCTTGGGCACCCACCGCATAGTTATAATCTTCAATGTATCTTCCTTGCGCTAGTTTCCCCAAATTGGCAATAGCTTTGATCTCCCCAGTGGCTACTTCCATGAGCACCACACAGCCATAATCTGCATCATGGCGCTCCAAGTGCCTATTAAGCGCATCTTCTGCTACGTCTTGCAGATTGATGTCAATCGTTGTTTGGATATCATAGCCCAACACGGGTTTTACCTCCTCTTCATCGTGTAGAGGTTTCCAGTTATTCCCTGCCATTTTCTGAAACAAGGTTTTACCGTCTTGGCCGCCAAGTCTTGAGTTATAACTCATTTCCAGTCCGACACCCCTGTTGTCTTCGTTTACAAAACCTACCGTTCTATAACACAACTGGCCAAAAGGTAGGTACCTCTTGTCCATTTTCTCAAAAACAATTCCCCCCTTAAGCCTTCCTAGCCGTACCAGTGGCCATTTTTCCAATTTCTTTTTCTGTTGGAAATTGAGCATCTTTCTGCTAATAACCAGATACCGCTTGTTTTCCTTGCGATACTGTTTGATCTTGGCTTTATAATCCCTCTCAGAGCGTTCTCCAAAAAAACGAGAGCACATCATGGCCAAACTGTCGATCCCTGCATTGAAATCTTCATCAGAAGCTACTGTAGGATCTATTGTCATCTTATAAAAAGGCAAGGAAGTCGCCAACAAACTCCCGTTGTCAGAATAAATATTACCACGTGTGGCTTTCACTGGCATGTACTTGAAGGTCACATCCTCCACCATTTTGCGCCATTTGCTGCCTTCAAAAGTCTGAATATTGAAAATCTGCCAAATCACCAATAAGGAGAATAGGAGCATTCCTAGGAACGCCAACCTCACTCTGAGCAATATGGATTTTTTAATGTTCATTTTTTATGTGTGAGGTGTGACATCCTACGTGTTACGTATTCATCTTAACCTCGATATTCTCTTTAGCTTATTACCTTTATTACGCTTCAGAATCCGCCTTACCTATCACGTTACACGTCAACCGTAACACTCTCTACGGCAACTTCTCTATCATTTCCCTTGTCACTTCTAGCTTGAAGGGCGGATAATTACTTTCCTCCAGGCCCAAGTGCGCAACCTTCTTGGCTACTTCAGACTGCTTGCTTTCAAACATGTAGCTCGATTTCAGCGTGGTGTAATCCGCCCTAAGGTCTTCCACCTCAGCCTTCAGTTTTTCAATCTTGCGTACCGTTTTCTCAGCATAGTGCGTGTTGGCTATGTATAACAGGATCATCCCGAAAGTGAAAAACACTTTGGGCAATTGTTCTATGGGCAAGCCATCATCAAAATACTTGTCGAGGCGCAAGATCTTGTCAATCTTCGAAAACAGCGAATCACCCTTCGGTCTTGAAGGTTTCTCTTCCTGTTTTTTAGGATTCTCTTCCTTGGCTCTAAACGTATTTCCCATTCTTAAATTTTCGAATGCTCAAAACCCAAAGCTTTAAATGGCTTTAGGATTTTTTGGTACTCAATATTTTTTCTGCAATCCGCAGTTTGGCACTTCTGGCTCTGCTGTTACGTGCAATCTCCTCATCACTAGGCACCGTGATTTTCCTATTCACTGCCTGCAATGGTTTTATTTCATTGCCATATAGGTCTTTTTCCACGTCTCCGTGAAACTTCCCCTTAGCTATGAAATTTTTCACCAATCTATCTTCCAATGAGTGATAGCTCATGACCACCAACCTACCCCCTGGTTTCAACACCTCGGGTGTTTGGCTCAAGAACTCCTCTATCACTTTCAGCTCTTCGTTTACCTCTATGCGCAAGGCCTGAAACACCTGTGCAAAATATTTATTCTCTTCCCTTCTTGGCGCTAGTGGTCGCAATATGTCCAAAAGCTTCGTTACCGTTTCTATAGTGTTATTGGTACGCATGCTCACTATTTTAGCAGCCAGCGTTTTTGCATTATGCACTTCACCATACTCACCAAATATGCGGTGAAGATCGTTTTGCGAATATTCATTGATCACGTCCTTTGCAGAACTCCCCGCATTGGGGTTCATGCGCATATCCAAATCACCATTAAAGCGAATGGAAAATCCGCGATCGGCGGTATCAAACTGATGCGACGAAACACCAAGGTCTGCCAGAATACCATCTACCTGAGTCACCCCATGTAGCCGCAAATACTTTTTCAAGTGCCTGAAGTTGGCCGCAACAAAAGTCAAGTTACTAGACTGAATTGCTTCCGCGTTAGCCACAGCATCAGGATCTTGGTCAAATGCGTACAGATGGCCCGAAACAAGGTGCTTGAGCATTTCTTTGGTATGCCCCCCTCCACCAAAGGTTACGTCCACGTAAATACCGTCGGCCTTCATGTTTAGGCCTGCAATGCATTCCTGAAGCATGACGGGCGTATGGTACGTAGTGTTATTCATCTTTACCTGATCCTAAATGTTTTTTTAACAGTTGTGCAAACTCCTTGGGGTCGTTCGCTAAATATTGTTCGTACTTGGTCGGCTCCCAAAGCTCTAGACGATTGCCTAAACCCACCAATATGGCGTCTTTGCCTAAGCCTGCATAGTCGAGCAACTTTTTGGGGATCAGAAATCTACCAAGACTATCCAGCTCCACTTCTATACTGTTGCGCAAGAAATTCCTTTGAATAAATGCGGTATTTTCATCAAACTCGTTCAGTGAAGTTACCTTGCCCGCCACTTTCTCCCACTCTGGTGTGGAATAGATAACCAAACAAGGATCTGTACTTTTCACGACATAAATGGACTGTGAGTACCCCTCAGGCAAGCGGCTTTTTACCTTAGACGGGATTAACATCCTGCCTTTGGCATCCACCGAACAATCATATTCACCTGAAAAGTAAGCCATCCGTTACTCAATAATATATACCTATCGCAATAAACGCTGTTACAAATATATGGAGAACTTTGGAAATTTCTCCCACTTTCTCCCACTTTTTTACATAATGCTTTTTAGCACCTCAAAAACATATCAAAAAGACCATTTTCACAGACAAGCAAAGCAATTGACCTTCCCCTCAAAAGGCCGTAAAATGGATGTTTTGGATTCAAAAATTTAACATTACAACTCTTGTGGTAGAATGTGGGAAAAATTGTAGACCTAGTATCAGTATTAAAGCAAAGTCTTCATAGAAAATGATAACAGGCACTTTCAAGAAATAAGTATATGACTTTGAAAACCAATAAGGAATAAAAAGGTATTTGTTAAGCCTTTAACAGGTTACAATACATGATACTATTGGGGATCAGTAATTAAATATCTGTTAAGGGACTTGTTTTCTTTACATTTCATCATTTAATTTTTTGGTAAGATATAGTGTGGCTTGAGAATAGTGCTTCAATGATTTTTTTATAGGATACTCCAATGTTGGAGTGGCACCTGAAAAAGCTTTTAGTAGGCTACTCTAATATCGGACTAGTACCTAAAAAGTTTTTGATAGGGTATGCAATTTTGTGGAGTGGTACCTAAAATTTTTTTTACATAGCACTCCAATGTTGGAATAGTACTTAGAAAAGTTTTTAGATGGGTGCTCCAACATTGAACTAAGGCCTAAAAAAAGTTTTATATACCAGTCCGATATTGGAGTGATGGTATTTTGAAAGATTTTAGAATTGGATACTGAGATTTAATATACCATATAATCTTGTGGCAAGTATGAACCAATATGCCACAACAATAAAATTTACCTGTGTTATTTAACCTTATAAAAGTTTTTATTTCGTAACTCTTCAAGCAAGGTTTGTGCCCTATGCCTATGGATTTCATTATTCGCATCAAATATCTCATTTGTGACCATAACCACATTTCCCTTACCCAAGGGTATAACTTCATAGTTATTAGGTATAACACTTGTATCATACTCCTTGTCAACATAAAACATCCAGCCTACTGGAAAATCCCTTCCTTTGCGGACGTCAAGGGTCTTATAACAAAAATTAATGTCAAATATTTCCATATATTTCACGACCATCCTCTCACTTACAAATTCCATGAGAGCCAGAACATAATCCTTTTCTGGAAACTTTCCGTACGATTCCCAAAAGTCAAAGTAGATATAGCCTTTTCCTTTTGGCCCATCAATATCAAAGTTTATACAAAATTCTTTTTCATAATTTGTTGAAGAATATACAAAGCCAGTATATCCAAAATCATCAACGGTATTTTCATCCAACACTTTACCCTTATAATAAGGTTTTTTATCTGAAATATTTTTTTTGACAAGAGGGATGCTAAGGGAAGATTTCTCGGAAAGCAAGATTTTTTGCTTTCTTGGTAAATACCATTCATCCTTCTTTAAAAAAGAGCCAAAAATATTCATGTACTCTTCAATCAAATGCAAAGCCTGACCAATCGTAAGATTTTCCAGGGTCTTTGTATGTATTGTGAATATCATATTTTCTATTTCGTTTTTTCATAGGAGTATGCTCATATACCATTAATAAACTTAAAATCTTCTAACGGATAAGCCAACTACCTATAATTTCTAATGGAAAGGTCTGGTTATTTGTCTGCGTTACTGAAAGCATCATTTAATATTTCATCAAATCCTTCGGGCAAATGTTTATTGTATTTGTTGGTTTCAATATGGTCAATGGAAAATTGTATCATTTCAAAACCTGCATAGTTGGAAGTGTTATGAACAAAGAGAGTGCCTGAGTCTACTCCATAGTTCCAAAAGTCGAAAATAATTTCATTTGTGTCTACATCAACAACATGATAGAAATCTGCATCAATTTCATCAGAGAAAAAGTCTTCAACATTAGTTTCGTCAATTACCATTTCGCCGTATAGTTTGGCGCAGATCACCAGTTGTTTTTTTTGAACCGCAGTCAACTTGTCTAAATTGTCAAGCGCAGGACCGTAGCTTTCGATGAGTTTAAAGGCAATGTTTGGCATACTATTGTTTATTTGAAAATTTTGTATTTCAAATTTAATAAAATTTCACTGTCATCCCATGTTGACTTGTGCAAGATTTAGGAACCTCATAGCACTTAAGATCTTCTGAATAAGCTGAGAAAACTTAGCTTACTCAGAGGATCAAATGTCTGTAGTAAATTCTTAAACAGGAATCATTCATTTCAAAGATATTGGTGATGTTAAGTCGTTTTACCATTATCTAAAATTTATTTTTAAACATACAATAATATTGGAATCACGACAGTTTCTTTGTGGGGCTAAATCAAGTCTTATTTGAAGTCGACTTAAAATCGTGGAATTTTCATCCTTATAATTATCTTTACCGCAAATAGATTCTTACCATTGAAAACGAATAAGAGTATTGGAGTATGGTTATTGGTTTGTTTCTCAGCTATAACCTTGAGTTCATGTGGCAGAGGTACAAGATATACCACAAAAGAGTTTAAAAAAGCGAAAAGTTTGGCTCCATTTGATGCTATCATTGTCCCTGGTTCTCCATACAATGACTCTTCAAGCTTAAGGCAAGTCATGATTGCAAGGATCCATTGGGCAAAATATTTATATGACAAGGGCATTGCCAAAAACATCATATTTTCTGGTTCAGCAGTATATACGCCATACTTTGAAGGCTTGGCTATGAAACTCGTTGCAGACTCTATGGGCATACCCAAAGAACATACATTTGCAGAAACTAAGGCCCAGCATAGTACAGAAAACCTATGGTACAGTGCTAAAATGGCCAAAGAGCTAGGATTCAAAAAGGTCGCACTAGCAACAGATCATATCCAGACAAAGCTATTGAAGAGATTTATCAAAAAAAGAATGAATAACATGCCTTGTATTCCTATTGTGTATGATATGATAGATCCAAAGCAACTTCGTAATTTAACATTACCACCTATCAATGACACTTTGGCATTTGACCCGAAATTTGTAAGTATACTAGAAAGAGAAAGCTTTTGGGAAAGGCTTAGAGGCACTCGCGGAAAACACATCAATTACAAAGAATAAGGGGATTGCGATCCCCCTATATTTAATATTCAATATTTACAATAGAATGAATGGGTATAGTAGCCCCCGCTTTCAACGAAATATTATCCAAATTCACGCTCCAAACTGTTGTTTCTACAAACAAAAGTTCATCCTTCTCTGTTGTAAAATAAATCTTAACTTTAGACTTATAATTATTCCCCAACTTTTCAGACTTATCTAAGCTTAATTTTCTTTTCACCTTGTCCAAATCGTCCATCAGAGCATCCCTTGTAGAAAAAACAACTTTATGAAGCTGTTCTTTAGTGATCATTAAAGCTTTGTTAAAATCATATCGTACCATGACCGCAAAATTTAAATATAAGGCGTTTGGCCTATAGTTCTGTTAACGTTTAAAAATAGAAACAGTTCTCAATTTAAGAAAAAATTAATCAAAGTCCAAGTCCTTTGGCTTCATGTGAGGAGGACAATCGGTCTTTCCATATCTATAACCTTGGGGAACTTTTTTATGAGACTTATTACGTAGTGCATAGAAAAGTATTCCGATTTCTAACCCACCTTTTACCCCAGAAGCTTTCCTCAAACTTGAAAAGTTAAGATCATAGCTTAGTGAAAACCTAAAATCTTTGTAATCTTGAATGAAATGTAAACTCAGTGCATCATTACTCACAGTACTCAAGCCCCCTACAAGCCTTAGACCAAGTCCTAAATAAGAGAAGGTATTGTTATAATCCACACTTCCAACCGTTTTGTAAGTCACCAAATTAAACTCTTTTAGCTCACCCTGCATCCAAAAGTGGCTATAATAGTACAGGTTCCGAGATGGCTTTAACAAATAACGTCCTGAAGTGTGCAACGCAAACCTTCTTTTTAGAGGATTACCAGTTTCTACAAAATTAGCCCTAGGCTCTGTTAAATTGTTCACAGCAAAACCTACCCCATAATTCAACTTCTCAAATAGATTCAAATTTCGATACATAATACCAGCACTGAGGTCAAAAAAAGAAAATTTGTCAGCTATGGAACGCTCACCTGTTGGAAGACTCGGGTCAAAATTTTTACCATTCCATTGATTATCATAATAGGCGCTTTGTAATTCTATACTTTTTTGGGTAAAAGAAGGTGAAACTCCAAAAGATAAATAAGAAAATCTTCTCTCGTCCATCTTAATATTGATGGAAACAGGCACTTCCACCTTTTGGTTTGTAAGGTTAAGGTCCCCCGCAGACTCTCTCAAAACATTAAGTCCTACACCCAAATAGTTAGCCTTTAACAATGCTGGCACATGAAAGACCCCATCAATACTCATACGGTACGTTTCAAATGGTGTATTTCTACCTACATAAGGGCTTTTAATGGATCGCCATTGATTTCTGTATAGAAAAAGTGACCTGTATTTTCTGTCTAAATGATCATAGTCAAAGTTACCTATGTGAGCTGGGTTTTCTTGGCTAATGAAGTTATAATTTTGCGTATAATGATAATCTTGAGCAAGCATCGGACGACACAAGCTAAGGGGACATACTAGGAATATAAAACAGCGAATGAAAAACAAGCTGGTAATCGATTAATACATCAAATATACAGCTTCAAACGCTAAAATACCAGAAAAATTACCCCTCAAATACTCACATGCCTAATCAATCTCCTCTTTGCGATTGGCAAAAGAGTTTCCTGCTCTGGATAATCCAATTTGGCTTCAATAGCATACACAGCAGGTAATTCATGCCCTTTGCTACTCCTAATCAAGTCCAGCTTAATGCTCTCATAGGTATTTGTCAGGTCTCTTTTGTGTGAAAACAAGTGATTGGTCAGAAGCCCACGGTAGGTGTCGTTTGAGTTTTCGAAAATGGTAAGTTGGTATTGGTATACGGTAGTACTCTTGGCTGTGCTACTACTCAAGAAAAAATATCCGGTACTCACGTCCAACGGTTGAATACCAACGGGAATGATTTCTATTTTCTCTTCTACAGTATTGTATAAATCACGACCAGATTCAATAGTTTTTGACATTTTTTCAATTGAGAACATGATGATGTTTTGAAGTTCCTCCATCATTTCATCATCTTGAACAATTTCTTCGTAGAGCAAACGTAATTGCTCTAGTTGTACCCCTGTTAGCTTTTTGGGAAAATTATCTTTAAGTCTTTGTTTTCCTTCCTTCAGTTTTATAAGATTCTCGTAGTGTGTGATCAAATCACTTAACTGAGGGTACAACTTATGTTCGTTAAACAAAGCATTTACCTTTTGCAAATAAGCCAAGAGTGTATACTTCTTTAATTCAAAATCTATATACCCTTCTACAAACCAGGTTTCTGAGAGCGTATTCATTGTCTTAAAATTTTGGATATTTTAAATATACGTAAAAAATGAATAAAGTATTTGACTATTAATAACAAAATCTAAATTATAATGTTGCAGGATTCACGAATGTTAAAAATTTAAGATAATTTTGCCTCGCTACATAAATTATAAAAATTGAACATATCCGTATCGGGTCTCAACAAAAAGTATAAAGATTTTACAGCACTCCAAGATATCAGTTTTGATGTTAGTTCTGGAGATGTCCTAGGTATATTGGGAGCTAATGGAGCTGGGAAAACCACATTGCTCCGCATCATAACAGGCATTATAAACCCTAGTAGTGGCAATATTACCCTTGATGGAACCCGTTTGAGCAATGAGCTTGTTTTAAACAACATTGGTTATTTACCAGAAGAAAGAGGCTTATATAAAAAAATGGCAGCCATAGACTGTGTTTTGTTTTTGGCTTCGCTAAAAAACATTTCTAAAAAAGACGCCACAGCTTTTGTGAACCAAAAAATTGTTGATCTAGAGATAGATTTTGATTTGAGCAAACCAGTGGGCAGTTTTTCAAAGGGAATGCAACAAAAGGTACAACTTCTAGCAGCAACGGTACATCATCCCAAAATCTTAATACTAGACGAACCTTTCTCTGGCCTTGACCCCATGAACTCACAAGTCATTAAAAAGGAAATCGTAAGCCTTTCAGAAAATGGAACCACTATTCTGATGTCAACGCATAGGATGGACACCTTTGAGGATCTTTGCAAAAGCTTTTTATTCTTAAGAAAGGGGCAAATACTTGCCAAAGGACCTAAGAAGAGTATTATGCATGATACCAATGTGTTGAAAATTCAGCTAACAACAGAGTTTGAATTTAGTGAAACTGAGTTATTAGCAAAAAAGCAAATAGTCAATGGATACGAGTATGTCATCAACTCAACAGGCACTGTGAATCAAATTGTGCAACGACTGCTTGGCAACTCCAAAGAAATCATAGCCATCAACCCACATATCGAAACCCTAGAAGATGTATTTATTCAGATGAACAGAAATTTTAATGATGAGTAAGATCCAAAAAGTGATATTAAAAGACCTTAAAAACAGACTATCCAAAAGATGGTTTTGGATTCTATCATTAATGGGGCCTTTAGTCTTTACCATTATGATCACGGTACCTGTTGGGCTCAATATGAAAACAGCATCGGCCAAAGTAATCGAAGTATGGCAAGACCCCAAAGGTACATTGCCTATAAAAGAGCTCCCCAAGAATGAAAGCTTCAACTATATGCCTGCCCCATCTGATAGGGATGTTAATTTTCTTCTTTCTGAGTTTATCAATAGTAGACATGATATTTTCATCGTTATTCCAAGTGATCTTGAAAAAGAGCAAGTACTGATTTATCCTAAAACAAATCTTTCCCCTAAAATCAAAAAACAAATCGATGGTGATTTGGTGACGCTTTTGAAACTAAAACATCTTAAGATCGTCTACAACGATGAGGAGATCAAAAAGTTTAGCCAAACATTTTCCTACAAAACCATCCCACTAAATACGAGTGGTCAAAATGCCGCACAAATGGTTATAGGGCTCGTTGCGGCCATTGTGATCTATTATTTTACATTTTCTTATAGTGTGCAAGTCATGAGAAATGTAATGGAAGAAAAAACCAATAGAGTGGTCGAGGTAATTTTGGTCGCCATGAAGCCTTGGGAGCTCATGTTTGCCAAAATAGTCGGAGGCTCCATTCTTGGCCTCATTCAGTTTTCTGTGTGGATCTTGCTTACAGCATCACTACTTTACCCACTTTATACACATTTTGAGTTGGACAAATTCTCTAACCAGCACATACAAGAGACCATCCTCCACATAAAAGATGTGGATCAAGCATGGGAAATGAATTATATTGTCAGTTCCATCTCTGGAATATCCATAGAAACCATTCTTCCTGGCATATTTTTATATTTCATACTTGGGTATCTCTTATATTCAGCCATGTTTGCAGCCATAGGCGCAGCCGTGGACCAAGATGCCGAAACTCAGCTCTTCATCATGCCTGTTACGGCTCCCTTAGCCATTTCAATAGTATTCATACAGTTTGTGGCAGAAAACCCACATCACATTTGGTCAAAGTTTCTTGCGATTTTCCCACTTACTTCTCCAGTAATTGCCCCAATCAAAATAGTCACTGACGAGATGCACTCCGGTGAGTTTATAGCATCGTGTATGGCAATGCTTGTTGCTATTGTTCTAATTGTATATCTGTCTGGAAAAATATTTAAAGCAGGAATCCTGAACTATGGAAACAGTGCCAGCTGGAAGGAGATTTTAAATTGGGCAAAAAACTAACTCAATCCAATATATCCTTAATTACTTCCAAGGATTGGAGATCATTAATACCTTCATAATTCAAAGAGTAGTATTTAAGAACATCTTTTAAGATTTCACGCCTTTGTAAAACGTTGAGTGGCAAATACGTATCATAAGATTCATTGATAAGCCTGTCCACGTTTTCAAGCTCTTCCTTAGATGCATGCACTTTACCTATATGGCCTAACATCTCAGCTGTACTGCCTATAGAAAACCCCAGATGGTCTGATATCTTTAAAATAAATTGCAAATGAAAATTCTGAAAATGCTGCTCCAGCATATCAAATACTTTAAATGAATCAGATAAAAATTCAAACAAACCCTCATTTGCCTGCTCGCTTCTAAGTAATTTGGAAAGGAATTCTTGAATAAAAAACGAAATGACAATTTTCTGTTGTTGATGCGGAATAGATATATAAGGATAGAAACATTTTAACTCAGTGATGCGCTGAATACCAGAATTCTCCTTGTGATAGGCCACCATTTCCAAAAGTGTAAGGGGCTGAAAAAGACTTATCTTAGTCTTTGACTTCTTAGACCGGACTCCATTCACGATATAAGTTTGTATTCCAAACTTTTCAGTATATATCTTTGAGATAATGGAGGTATCACCATATTTAACAAAACTTAAAGCAATGCCTCTTGTTTTCGCAATCATAGAAAAATCCCTGTAAAAGGATTTATAAAGTTTTGATTAAATCAGCTGAGGCTTGTAAATGAGAATAAAAGCATCAGCTGATCATTAGTTGATTACAGCGATTTTAGTAACAATCCCGACTTCGCCATCTGCCGTAGCACTAAATACTATGTAAATGCCAGTTTTTACCTTACTACCATTTTGATCTCTTGCGTTCCAAGTAGCCATTCCGCCATTAGCTCTTGTTTCATAAACCAATTTGCCAGTAATATCAGTGATCTTAACTATTGCATTTGGACCTAAACCAGAAATACCTACTGTACCATCAAAGTCTGAATATACAGGATTGGGAAAAGCCTTAACTGTATATATCTTGTCATCAACTGAAAGATTGGGCTCACTTGCATCAGACCTAAAAGACACCATACCCTTGTCTGTTGCAAAAAATACTTCACCATTTTCTGGATTCACCCCAATATCATAAATCTGATCAGAAGGCAAAGGGCTGTTTTTAGTATTAAACTGATGAATCAGGCTATCACCATTGGCGCTAAACAACCACGCTCCATCACCGCTGGTAGAAATCCATTTTCTATTAGCGGCATCCACGGTAATTACATTTACTATTTTATTTCTCAATAAAGCCCTTGAATCGTATACTGGTAGTCTAGCATCAGGAATATAGCTACTTGTAAATATTTTTGTTGGATCATCGATTATACAGACTCCATTGTCAGTCCCTAACCAAACCTCATCATTTTTAGTTTTTGTAAGACAGTTCACCTGCTTATTGGTAAGCTTCCCTCTACCATCATCGGCAGTTAATACGCGATACTTGGTTCCAGAGGCCTTTTCATTATATACAGTAATTCCATTACCATAGAAATTATTACCATCCCATAAAAATTGGAAGGGAAGCAACCATTGATAATCATTGTTATCTATCATAATCCGACGGGTAAGCCTACCATTGTCTTTGTCTTGATAGTATACTTGGAAAGAATTGCTTGCAACCATTGGACTTGCCTTAAAGAATGAATAGTCACCCGACTTTCTCAACGCTTGCGACACAAATACCTCTCCTTTTGAGTTTTCATCGATACCTGAAACCATATATAAATCCACACCTGCTCCTATAGAATTCAAGTTGCTATTTGAATCGGCGTATAACCTCCCCTTCATGGTTTTATAGTCAAACTTCATAAATCCGTTATAGGACGCGCCAAACAAAGTATCTTCTTTCAAATGCAAATCATAAACCACGTTAAAGTTTGGTCTCCCTTCTTCAGCTGGAAGTATAGTGGTCCACTTGTAATTATCAAACATATAAAACCCTCTATTAAGTCCTTCGGGAGCACCAAAATCGATACTTGTTGGCGTCATCGACCCTGGTGCAACAAAAACCTTTTTGTCATAAAACTTAACCCTAGCTGTATAATTGGAATTGGGCGATGATGGCATAAAGGATTTATTCACAGATAGGCCATTGCTTAATAATCCATTCCTTCCCGTAACCAAATAATATTGATTTGCGACTACAAGTATTACTTTAATCCAGTTACTTACAATTTCTCTTTTTATATTTAACTGTTTATCGACAATTCTACACTTATTGGTAAACTCAAAGAACATTGAGTCACCAATCACTTGTAGCCTCTCTAAGTCTGTTTCAACATAAGCCATTTCTGGTTTGATGACAAACTCTTTACCCTGCCTTGTTAATGTCTTTGAGTTTATAATTGCATAAATATTGTTTCCAAATTCTACCACAGATTTTGCAGCAACATTTGATTGACCAGAAGGATAAGTATACCATCTATTAAAATTCTTTAAATTAACAGTAGGTGAAAGCGAACCCACCATCACACCACTGTTAGTAGCGATAAACAAGGAATCATTACGAATCAAAGAACTATTAACCGATACCAATGATGCATTAGCGCCAATATATGCATATGTTTCTTTGACTTCTTTCTTATTGATATCAACCAAGAGCAAACCTGCATCTGTAGAGAGATAAGCTATCCCGTTATTGATATTAATATGATTGGTTGTTTTGGAGCCAGAGAAATCGTAGTTGAAAAAATCTGGTAAATTTGAGAAAATACCATCTTTAAAGAAATCAATATTACCATCATCATATGCAATAATAAGATTCCCAGAGGCTTGATCATAGGCAATTTGATCCACTTCATAAGAGGATATACCATCACTTCCAGATTTAATGAAAGTTTTATATTCACCTGTTTTTATATTATAAGAATACATACCCATCTCACAACCTACATAAATATAATCACCAGCAACAGCCCCACAGGTGGCCAATCTCGATGCAAAATGCCCCCTCCAAGTTCCAATTGGGATCTCCTGAGATAAGGTTGTAAGAAAGGATAGGACAAGGAAATAAATTACTAATGTCTTCTTCATTTTGTTTTTTAGAAAGAATGTTCGTGATACAAATTTAAATGATAACCAATACTATAACTATATTATTCAAAAAATATTGTACTGTCCTTCGAAATAACATTTACGACATCTTGCTTCGTACGTTTCGTGAGTACCTACCATTACAAGATCTTTGTTTTGTGTTTTGCGGAACGTATAGGAGGCCAGTCGGCCACAAACCACACAAATAGAATGTAGCTTGGTCACAAAGTCGGATACTGCCATCAGGTTAGGCATTACACCAAAAGGCTTCCCAAATGAATCCTTATCGAGTCCAGCCACGATAACACGTTTACCTTTATTAGCCAATTCATTACAAATCTCAACCGTTTTTTCGGAAAAGAACTGGGCTTCATCTATAGCAATAACAGAATGATGCTTCAAATATTGATGAATCTCCTCTATGTCATTGATAGCAATGGCTTTTACTGCAACTTCATTGTGAGACACCACGTTTTCAGGGTGATACCTATCGTCGATCTTGGGTTTAAAGATAATCACATTTTGTTGGGAAATCATTGCTCTTTTTACCCTACGAATCAGCTCCTCCGTTTTTCCGCAAAACATGGGACCACAGATGACCTCTACATAGCCCGAATTTAAATTGTGATATTCCGTGTACATACTAAATGATAAACATAGGGCAATTTCCTTAATTTTTCTGCTCTGACGAGCATTTTTTTTAATTTATATGATATTCTATTAACTTGCCTTATTAAAAAAATTGAAGAAAATGAGTGGATTATATCCTTTAGTGTTCCAAACACAATACAAAGACAAGATTTGGGGAGGCAATAAGATCAAGACTGTTTTAGGAAAAGATTATGGAAATCTTCCTAATTGCGGAGAAACTTGGGAGATTTCAGGCGTTAAAGGCAATATTTCGGTAGTGAAGAATGGCGCGTTAGCGGGTAAAAATCTGGTGGAGCTCATCCAAACCTATAAAGAACAACTGGTAGGCAAAAAAGTATTTGAAAAAAGTGGTGAAGAGTTTCCTTTACTCATCAAGTTTATTGACGCTAACGATGATCTTTCCATTCAGGTACATCCCGATGATGAATTAGGCATGAAACGCCACAACTCACTAGGGAAAACAGAAATGTGGTACGTGTTTGAAGCGGACAAAGGTGCAAAACTCAACAGTGGTTTTAACAGAGAAATGGATAAAGAAACTTATCTTAAACATCTGGAAAACAAATCGCTGGAGCAGATATTAAACTATGAAAATGTAAGTGTAGGCGACGTGTTCTTCTTGCCCGCAGGTAGGGTACACTATATTGGCAAAGGTGTTTGCTTGGCTGAAATCCAACAAACTTCAGACATTACCTACAGAATCTACGACTTTGACAGAAAAGACGATAAGGGTAATCTGCGCGAGTTACATACCGAGCAGGCTTTGGATGCCATTGACTATAAGTTTTATGGGGACTACAAAACCAAATATACACCAAAGTCTAACGAAGCAGTGGAGCTAGTGCAATGTCCCTATTTCAAAACGCAACTTTTTGAGATAGACAAGCCAATGCAAAACGACTACAGCAACATCGACAGCTTTGTGATTTATATCTGTTTTGAAGGGGCTGCCACAGTAGAAACAGACCATGGTATCATAGACCTCAAAAAAGGAGACTCTATACTTTTACCAGCGGTGATTAATCATGTAAAAGTAGTGCCACAAGGCAACTGCAAGTTCCTAGAAACCTTTGTGCCTTAACATTTCAGCACCAAGAATTTTTCCATAAGATTTTAAACAATACTTTTATCCATGTGCGGAATCGCTGGCTATTTTGATGTGAATGCGCAAATCGATTCTTCTGGTTTGGCAGCAATGGTCGTAGCACTCAAACATAGAGGCCCCGACGCACATGGATTCTACTCGTACAAGGGCTTCCACCTCTGTCATACAAGGCTCAGTATTATAGACTTAAGGCCAGAATCCAATCAACCCTTTGTTTCCAACTGTGGCAACTACGTGATTGTGTTTAATGGAGAAATCTATAACTACCAAGAACTTCGAGAACAATATAACCTCAAGTGTCGCACGCTTTCCGACACCGAAGTTATCCTAGAACTGTTCATCCAGCTTGGAAAAGACCATGTAAACTTGCTCAATGGCATGTTTGCCTACACAATTTTGGATCTTAGAGCGGAAACGCTCTATCTTTTCAGGGATCGCATAGGCGTAAAACCACTCTTTTGGTTTCATCAAAGTGGTGTATTTGCTTTTGCGTCCGAACTCAAGGCATTGAAGCAAATCCCCTTTGTAAAAAGTCGTCTTTCTGTAAACGAAACCGCGGTATCAGAATTTCTACATCTGGGCTATATTCCAGAACCACACTCCATTTACAGGGAAATTCATAAGTTCCCATCCGGCAGTATGGGAATCTTTAAAGAAAGCCTGCAAATAGAACGATATTGGTCTATCGAAGACAAAATCAAAGCTGAGGTCATTTCCAATGAACAAGAAGCAAGTGATGAGCTGGAAAAGTTACTGCATAGTTCTGTCAAATACCGGTTGATCGCCGATGTACCCGTGGGTGTCTTTTTAAGTGGTGGGGTCGATTCCAGTCTCGTTACCGCGCTAGCCAGCCAACACCACCAAGGTAAGATCAAAAGCTTTACCATTGGTTTTAAAGACGGCAAGTTCGATGAGTCCAAACATGCCAAAAGGGTAGCCGAACATATCAGTACTGACCATCAAGAATGGATCATTACCGAAAAAGAAGTATTTCAAAACATAGACAACATCTTTGATATCTACGACGAACCCTATGCCGATCAGTCGATGCTACCTTCACTGGCCGTATGCCACTTGGCCAGCAAAGAAGTTAAGGTGGTGCTCACTGGTGATGGAGGCGATGAGTTTTTCTATGGCTATGGCGCCTATACTTGGGCCAGAAGACTCCAAAATCCGCTTATAAAACACAACAGAAAGCTGTTTTCCAAGACTTTGGCGCTACTGAATCCCAGATATAAGAGAGTTGCAGAGCTCCTAGACTTTGAATCGGATGAGACCATGATCAGTCATCTCCATGCCAAAGAAAACGGCTATTTTTCCAACAAAGAGCTGCACGGCTTGCTCTTGAACCATCAAAAGTATACGGCCCCTGTGTTGTCTAGTAGTGTTGCAAGGCAATTGTCTGCCCTAGAGCGGCAAGCGATTTTTGATGCAGAAGTGTATTTAAAAGATGATCTTCTGGTTAAAATGGATCGTGCCAGCATGCATCATTCCTTGGAAGCCCGGGAACCGCTTTTGGATTATAGGATTGCAGAATTTGCTCTGAATCTCGACCCCAAACTCAAGAAGAATGGCAATACTGATAAATATCTACTCAAAAAGGTATTATATAAGTACATTCCAAAAGAGCTGATGGATAGGCCAAAATGGGGCTTTACAATCCCCTTGGATACTTGGCTCAATAAAGACTTGGCCTATCTCAAACAGGATTATTTAAACGAAAAAACGATTAGAGATTGCGGACTTGTGGATTATAAAGCAGTAACAAATGTACTTGAAGCATACCCAAGCAAACCCTACAAGATCCAACAGATCTGGGCGCTGATTCTACTACACAAGTGGCTCAAAGAGGAACTTTAACAAAACCAGCACAAACACTCTAGGCATGAAAGTTCTTTATCTCTCTTACGACGGCATGACAGACCCCCTCGGACAGTCGCAAGTCTTACCTTATCTTCTTGGTCTTGCCCAATTAGGCCATGTGATTCATTTGATGAGTTTCGAGAAACAAGAGGCATACCTACAAAACAAAGACATTATCCATGCAAAACTCAAGGGAAGCAATATTACGTGGCATCCCTTAAGCTATACCAAAAAACCCCCAGTACTTTCCACCCTCAAAGATCTATGGATACTTCACAGTACTTGCAAGCGTTTACATCAAAAGGAACATTTCGATTTCCTGCATTGCAGGAGTTACATTACCTCATTGGTCGCACTTTCTCTGAAACGGAAACAGAACATTCCATTCATCTTCGACATGCGTGGCTTCTGGGCCGATGAGCGTGTAGAAGGAAAAATCTGGGATACCTGTAACTTCATTTTCCAAAACATCTACCAATATTTCAAAAGAAAGGAGCTTGCATTCATCAGCGAGAGTCATAGAATTATCAGCCTCACTCATAGCGCAAAAAACGAGATCCTGTCCTGGTCATCGCTCCCCAACATTGCTGAGAACAAGATCAAAGTGATCCCTTGCTGCGCCGACTTGGAACATTTCAACATTCAAGACCCTCAAGATAAAGCCAAGACCAGGACTCAACTAGGTGTTGCAAGTAATGATCTAGTAATTAGCTATGTAGGTTCCTTGGGCACTTGGTATATGGCCGATGAAATGTTGCAACTCTTTAAAAGAATAAAGGTTTCCTTCCCTCAAGCCAAACTGTTACTCGTCAGCACTCATTCGGCTACTGAGGTAAGTTCTTATTTAGCACAAGCACAGTTAGACCCTAAGGATGTGGTCCTTAAGGCAGGAAAAAGGGCAGAAATGCCTGCTTTAATCGCCGCTAGTGATCTTTCCATGTTTTTTGTAAGACCTTCCTTTTCTAAAAAGGCCAGCTCTCCGACCAAGATGGGCGAAATCATGGGCTGCGGCATCCCCTTGATCTGCAATACGGGCATAGGCGATGTGGAACCGATTATGAACGACACCCAATGTGGTATCTATATTCATGATTTTTCGGAAATCTCCCTACAAAGCGTGGTGGACAAAATCCCCGAATTGTTAAATTTGAATCCTGTTGAGATCAGAGAAGGTGCTTTCAAATATTATTCACTTCAAGAAGGCATCAAAAGATACAACGAAATATATACATCTATCAAATCAATATGAGTCAAAGACAAGTAAATCTCTTCATAGCCATGAGTCTCGATGGCTACATTGCCAAGGAAGACGGAGATCTCGGTTTTTTAGCCATGGTAGACAATCCTCCCGAAGACTACGGTTATGCAAAGTTCAATGAGACCGTAGACACGGTGATCATTGGCAGAAAAACCTATGAAAAAGTTTTATCTTTCGGGATTGATTGGCCTTACAAACATAGTTGTTATGTACTTTCAAGCAGTCTATCAGGCCATACCGAGCATGTGGAGTTTTACAACGGACATGTCAAAGACCTCATCGCCAAGATTCGGCAGCAAGAAGGCAAAGACATCTACTGCGATGGTGGTGCAGAAGTGATCACACAACTTTTAAAGGAAGATCTGGTAGACAATCTCACCATTTCGGTGATCCCTACCCTACTTGGCACAGGTATCAGACTCTTTCCTGATGGCCGACCAGAGCTCAGGCTCCAACTTGTCTCTAGTCAGGCGTATCCTACCGGACTGGTGCAACTTTGTTATAGACGTGCGGGGAAAGCATTGGGTATGCGGGTGAGTTAGTCACAAAGATTTCCGCCTCTTCCTTCCAAATCCACCACAATACTTTTATCTTTGAAGTCCTTATGCACAAGAAAAGTAAGGGACTGGCAGTAAAACCAGTTCTTGCGTCTTGACTCTTGTGTCTTATGTCTAAAGTCTGAAATTAAAGTCTTAAAAAATAACATGCTTTCTCATATTCAAATCGTAGCCAAAGAGCTATCTGTGAGCAACAAACAAGTAGAAGCCACCTTGGAACTTCTAGACGAAGGCGCCACTGTTCCTTTTATATCTAGATACCGGAAGGAAGCAACGGGTAGTCTCGACGAAGTACAAGTAGCTGCTATCAGAGATCGTATCGCACAACTACGCGAACTCGACAAACGTCGCGAGAGCATCCTTAAGTCAATCAAAGACCAAGGCAAGCTTACCGACGAACTCGAAAAGAAAATAAACGACGCCCTTACGATCACTGAGCTCGAAGATTTGTACCTGCCTTACAAACCAAAGCGCAAGACCCGCGCCAGCGTAGCTAAAGAAAAAGGACTAGAGCCACTAGCTACACAGCTCTTCTCACAAGATAGGTTTGATGTATTTGCTGAAGCTGATAAGTTCATAGATGCGGAAAAAGGTGTAAACAATACCGAAGAGGCATTGGCAGGTGCCAGAGACATCATAGCAGAGTGGGTGAGTGAAGATAAAGATGCCAGAACCAAGATCAGAACCCTATTCCTTGAAAAAGGTACCATCACCACCAAAGTAATCGAATCTAAAAAGGAAGAAGCACAGAAATACAAAGATTATTTTGAGTGGTCAGAGCCCATTAAGACGGCACCATCGCATAGAGTACTCGCCATGAGGCGTGCCGAGAAAGAAGGTTTCTTGCTCCTTGATATGCTTCCAGAAGAAGATGAGGCAGTTACGCTACTAGAAAATCAGTTTGTAAAGGGCAGAAACGAAGCCGCTGAGCAAGTGAAACTGGCCGTGAAAGATTCTTACAAAAGACTCCTCAGACCTTCCATAGAAACTGAGGTGCGCATCAGCACCAAAGAAAAGGCAGATGAAGAAGCCATCAGGGTATTTGCAGACAATGCACGTCAACTCCTCATGGCACCAGCCTTGGGCGAAAAGACGGTATTGGCGCTAGATCCTGGTTTCAGAACAGGCTGTAAGGCCGTTATCCTAGACAAACAGGGGAAACTGCTCGAAAACGACACCATATATCCACACGAACCACAAAGAAAGGTATCAGAAGCTGCTGCAACGATCAAATATGCAGTAGAAAAATACAAGGTTGAGGCCATAGCTATAGGTAATGGTACCGCAGGTAGGGAAACAGAAGAGTTTGTAAAATCCCTCAAGCTCGCTAACGTACAGATCGTGATGGTCAACGAAAGCGGCGCCTCCATCTACTCTGCCTCTGACGTGGCCAGAGAAGAGTTCCCTGACAAAGACATCACTGTAAGAGGTGCCGTATCCATTGGCCGTAGGCTTATGGATCCGTTGGCAGAACTCGTAAAGGTAGATCCTAAGTCTATAGGCGTAGGCCAATATCAGCACGATGTGGACCAGAACAAACTCCAACACTCGCTCGACGACGTAGTGATAAGTTCGGTAAACAACGTGGGGGTGGAGCTCAACACCGCCAGTAAACAATTGCTTTCGTATGTATCTGGCTTGGGTGAATCCCTCGCACAGAACATTGTGGAATACAGAAACAACAACGGAGCATTCAGCTCAAGGGCTGAACTCAAAAAGGTGTCTAGACTTGGCGACAAGGCATTTGAGCAAGCCGCAGGTTTCTTGAGAATCCGTGGCGCCAAAAATCCGCTTGACTGTAGTGCGGTTCACCCTGAGGCGTATCATATTGTGGAAAAAATGGCAAAGGATCTGGGCTGTACCGTAGCCGACCTCATGAAAGACGCCGAGCTACGCCGCAAGATCAAGACTCAAAATTATGTCACTGAATCTATCGGTCTGCCAACGCTCAACGACATCGTGAACGAGCTGGCCAAGCCTGGTCGCGACCCTCGCGAAGCCTTTGAAGCTTTTAGTTTCCAAGAAGGCGTAAACCACATGGAAGACCTGCGCGTGGGCATGAAACTCCCAGGCATTGTAACCAACCTCACCGCTTTTGGCGCCTTTGTAGACATCGGCGTACACCAAGACGGTCTCGTACACGTGAGCCAGATCACCGACAAGTTCATCAGCAATCCTGCCGAAGTCTTGAAAGTATCGCAAAAGGTCATGGTTACCGTAACAGAGGTAGACATTAACAGAAAACGGATTGCCCTTACCATGAAGGAAAATGGAGGCAATACCCAAAGCAAAGACAAAGGGAAAAGTGCAGGAGGCCAAAAAGCCAAAGAACAAGAGCCCGAAGGCGACCTCCAAGCAAAACTGCAGAAGTTGAAGGGTTTGTGGAAGTAAAAGGAAAAACATTTATTTACTTCTGCATTATTGCACTTGCTTTTCAATCTTGTTGCCCCAGACAACAACGAAAAGCAAGTGTTCAAAACCTAGATTATTGTACCCTTAACTATGACATATTAATTTTACATCCCAAATCCTTTATTCAAGACCATGATTCCGTCATAGTAAGCACTACCCTTAAAGAAGATTTCTCAGATTATAAAAAAGGACAAATATTCACACTAGGTAAAATCAAAGCCATAGATCATGGTATGCATAAATCTCTGCTTGGGTTTATGACTCCATCAGAAAAACTTTATTTTGATACTTCGGGATACTTAGCAAAACAAAAAATAATGTCTTGTTACGACTGGAATGTAAATTATCACTATGAAAATGCCAACAAATTATTAAAAATCCATTCTAAGCTGGAAAGAGAGAAAAACTCTTATGGCGGTACTTCCTTCTATTGGTTTGACCACCTTAACAGGATCACCAAAATACATCGTATCATATATAAAGACTTGTATTGTGTGTATGAACACAAACAAATTCTATATAATGACACTAGCATTATCCCCTCAAAAATTTATTCGGAGCAGAAATCCAAAGCGGGTATTGTTCACGAAAGAGGTCTTGAGACGTTTTATAGATCAAAAACAAGACTAGACTCCATTCATATTGATTTCATTAAAATAGGCACTAAGTCCCACTTAAAGGAAAAGATTGTGCAAACATATCATTTCAACCACAATGGCTTGGTTAAAAACCTAAACAATGGCAAATATGATATACAATACCATTATTACGAGAAAAAAGACACGAAAACAAATTGATCATTTCCAATGACAGCATGTTACCATTAAACCTCATGACTGCTGAACGTATGGAAAAATAGACCAAATATCCCAAGACATGATAAAGCTTTGGCATGAAAACCCACAACTTTTTCAAAAGCAAAAGACCAGCATTAAAGTATTTCAGAAGATTTATATTCTTTCAGTTCCCTCCATTCCAGCTTGGCCATTTTGTCCACCTCTAGGCTCGGAAACCCAAAATCCTCTACGATCTTGCCTTTCATGAGATAGCAGCCCGTTCCCCGAAAAGGATACATCGCCAAGGAATTTGGGAAGTGTACACTGTCAAAGAAACGTCCCTCTACATCTACCCAAGTCCCAAAAGCCATGGGCTGCCCCTTGGAGGTGCGTAAGTTTTTTTGCGCTACAAAATAGCCCACCATACGCGCGGTTTCTCCAATCTTGGCGACCATGTCCTTGGTAAGGATGTCGCCTCTAAAACTGGTCTTGAGCAAGTCAAAAGGGGAGCGCAAAGGAAAACCCAAGAGTTCGATCTGGTCGTGGATGTCTTCAAGTTCTTCAGTTTCCAAAGGAGGGAGTTCGTAGTGTTCCGTATCGCTCTGTTCAAATAATGATAAAGATTTGGGAGTTTCTTTTTTGCTGGTAAGCAGAAACTGGTTCTTTTCCCAAAGGAGTTGCTGTTTGGTTTTGCCCGTAAAACGCAAAGCGTCTATACGAATGAGGGTACAGAGCTGTTCCTTGCCGATCTGCGTCCGTTTGATAAAATCTTCCAAGTTCTTGTAAGCACCCTTTTCTTTGCGCTCTTGCACGATAGTCTGTGCCAAATTCATTTCCAAAGATTTCAAGTGTACAAAGCCTAAACAAATGGTTTTGCCACTGATATTAGTGAGGTAGTCGCTGGTATTCACACAGGGGGCTTCAATGCTTGCTCCACAAACCCGTGCCTCGTGCACATACAATTCTGTATTGTAGAATCCTCCAAAGTTATTGATCACACCCACCATGAATTCTAGAGGGTAATAGGTCTTTAAAAACAAACTTTGGTAGCTCTCCACAGCATAGCTGGCCGAATGTGCCTTGCAAAAAGAATAACCCGAAAAGCTTTCAATCTGCCGCCAAACCTCGTAGGTGATCTCAAAAGAGTAGCCCAGTTCCTTACAGTTGTTGAAAAACTTGTCACGAACTCGTTCAAGTACCATTTTGCCACGGCTTTTTCCGCTCATGGTCCTTCGTAGGATATCAGCTTCGCCTAAGTCCAAGCCTGCAAAATAATGCGCCACTTTGATCACGTCCTCTTGATAGACCATCACCCCGTTGGTTTCAGAGAGGATTTCCTTAAACTTGGGATGGATGTATTCGAACTTATCTGGATTGTGGTATCGATAAATGTACTCGCGCATCATACCACTTTTGGCTACACCTGGCCTTATGATGGAGCTTGCGGCGACCAGCGTTTTAAAATCTTCGCATCGCAGTTTGGTAATGAGTCCCCGCATGGCAGGAGATTCTATATAAAAGCAACCAATGGTCTGTGCTTGGCTGAGTTTGAGATTGATGTTGGGATCTTTCTTAAATTCTTCAACCCTATGAATATCTATGGAAACTTGATGGTTCTTGCGTATGTGAGCCAGTGTTTCCTTGATATGGCCCAGCCCCCTTTGGCTCAGAATGTCAAACTTAAAGAAACCGTTTTCCTCGGCTACATGCATGTCCATGTGTGCTATGGCAAAACCTTTGGGCATCATTTGCATGCCTACATAGTTACAGATAGGTTCATCGGTAATGAGCATGCCCCCCGCATGTATACCCAAGTGATTGGGTAGCTCTACCATCTTTTCTCCCTGCGTAAAGATTTCAGGAGCGAGTGCATGGTGTTTGCTTTTGTCGGGTTCGTCCAGCATCTGGTCGATGTCGGCCTTGGGTAGGCCATAGACTTTGCCCAACTCTCGGATGATCGATGAACTTTGAAAAGTGGTAAAGGTCGCTATCAGCGCCACATGCTCCGATCCATAGCGCTTAAAGATATAATCTATGATGTCGTCACGTTCATCCCAACTGAAGTCTAGGTCAAAATCGGGGGGGCTAGCCCTGTGAGGGTTAATGAATCTTTCAAAATAAAGATCTAAGGAAATCGGATCCACATCGGTGATTTTAAGACAGTAGGCTACAATAGAGTTCGCGCCACTGCCCCTGCCTACATGGTAGTAGCCCTTGCTTTGGGCATACCGCACTATATCATAAGTGATCAAGAAATAAGTCAGAAAACCCAGATCGGCAATCACCTTTAGCTCCTTTTTTACCCTACTCAATGCTTCCTTATTGTTTGTGCCATAGCGATAGACCATCCCTTCTATAGCAAGCTTTTCCAAAAGATTGATATCGTCCTGTTTGCTGAAAGTGAACTTTTGGAGGTTTTTGTTATGCTCCGTATTTAGACGGATGTGACAACTGTCCATCAGTTGTTCTGTGTTTTGAAGCAACTCCGGGTACAGTTCATATTGCTTTTCTAAAACATTAGGACTCTGAAAACAAGCAGAGGCATGTGCCACAAATCTTTGGTCAAGTCTATCTAATAGCACGTTTTGGTCTATGGCCCTGAGTAACTTATGGGTTTTATACCCTTCAGGGTCGGCAAATACTACAGAATTCAAAGCCAAAAGTTTGTTGATATGTTTGCGCCAAGGCGAAGTGAATAATTTGTTCACTTCATAGGAAGCAATACCTATAAACTCGTTGTCCCTAAGCGTTTCTGGAACACCCCAAGGTAGGCGATATATCACATAGGCGTTCTCAAAAGCGGGTGGCAAGGAGGGAAGGGGCGCATTTTTAAGCAGATATTCGCTCAAGAAATGATTGATTTCATACAGTCCTGCATTGTTTTTGGCAATGGCTATATACAAAGGTGTATGGTCTTCTTTGCGAAACTCAATGCCCAAGATAGGTTTGAGATCTTCCTTGAGGCAAGATTTGTAGAAATCGAAAAAGCCACAAGTATTGTTGATATCTGTAAGCACAAGGCTGAAATACCCTTGAGCTTTAGCAAGCTTGGGTAGATCCTGTGGTGCAATGGTGCCATATCTGAGGCTGAACTGACTTTGGCAATTAAGATACATACCCTATTATTTATCAAGCCCTATAGCCCTTTGCACTGCCTCGTTTCCAAACTTGTTTCGAATCTTGTCCATGGCCTGACATAGGCTCACATTTTCTACCGTATCATCAAACAAAGCAATCTGCGGACTACCTTGTACCAAGTTGCTGAACCTGATCCCTACCATACGTACCAGCACCCGGCGGTCGTACAGCCTCTCAAACAGTTCTTTGACCACCTGTAGCAACATTTGGTCATTGGCCGTGTAGTGCACCTGTTTCTGGATCGTGAAGGTCTGAAAGTCGGAATACCTGATCTTCACCGTTACACAAGCGGTGAGTTTCTGCATCTTGCGCAGGTCAAAGGCCAAGCTCTCTGTCATGTGCACCAGCTTAGCCTTTAGAAACTGCACATCCGTAGTATCTTCAAAGAAGGTGCGTTCAGTAGACAAGGATTTCTGCTCGTGATAAGGTTCCACAGGCGTTTCGTCTATGGCGTTGGCTTTGTTCCACAAGATCATCCCGTTTTTACCAAACTCCCGCTCCAAAAGTTTCGGAGGTACCTCCCGGAGCGTCTTGATCGTCTTTACGCCCATACTGTATAGTTGAGTTGTGGTCTTCTCTCCCACCATTGGTATCTTCTTTACAGACATGGGCGCTATGAAGTTTCGCTCCGTTCCTGCAGCGATCTCCTTTTGCCCATTGGGTTTGATCTCTCCTGTGCCCATTTTACTAATCAGTTTATTCACCGATAAAGCCATAGAAATGGGCAGTCCTGTATCTTTTATGATTTTTTGACGTAGTTCCTTGGCCCAGCTGTAGCAACCAAAGAACTTGTCCATGCCCGTAAGGTCAAGATAGAATTCATCAATGCTAGATTTTTCATAACAGGGTGATTGATCTTTGATTACCTCGGTGACCAAGTTGGAGTGTACACTATAGTTTTCCATGTCACCAGAAATAACTACCGCATCAGGGCAAAGCCTTTTGGCCAAGCGCATGGGCATGGCTGAGTGAACCCCAAAAGCGCGTGTCTCATAACTACATGAGGCTACGACGCCCCTGTTACTGCTGCCTCCTATAATGAGAGGAATGCCATTGAGTTTGGGGTTTTTGAGTCTTTCCACGGAGACAAAGAAAGAATCCAGATCGAGGTGGAGGATGGAGCGTGTCATAAAATTTGGTTTTAATACTGTGTTGTTGAAATAAATAAATTGTCTTATATTTGGACAATTATTTGTCTTGTATAACGACAAATTAAAGAAGAATAAATCGCATTGTCAATGGAATTGTTTCATAAAAAAAATTTAGTGTATCTACGTGTTCAAAAAGGCCTAAGTCAGGAGCAATTAGCGAATATGCTTGGATACAGTAGAAATGTTTACAAAAATTACGAGTACACACAAGACCCAGATCCTGAATTTCTCTTAAAGATTAACCAGCTCTTTGGGGTGAATATTCATGATTTTTTCACCAAAGACCTTAGCAAGATAGACCACGACTTACTCAAGGACAAAATCCATACCCTGCAGATGGGCGGGCTCAGAGTCCTGACCGTTACAGTCAACGAAAAACAGAAAGAAAACATAGAGTTTGTTCCTGTGAAGGCCAAGGCGGGCTATCTGGCAGGCTATTCAGATCCAGAATTCATCACTAAGTTACGTAGATTTAGTATTCCTTTGGCCACAGTAGGTACCTTTAGGGCTTTTGAAATCGAAGGAGACTCCATGCCTCCTCACAAGAAAGGCTCGGTAATAGTAGGGAAATATATCGAGGCTATCAATGATGTCAAAAATGGGAAGACCTATGTGGTCATGACCAAAGACGAAGGCATTGTTTATAAAAGGCTCTACCGTAAGTCAGAAATCTCCGACGAGCTGCTGCTCATCTCTGACAACAGATCCTACCATCCATATACTAAGAAATTAGCAGATATTATTGAGCTCTGGGAATACCATTGTCACCTGTCGTTTGACCCAAATGAAAACTTAGTCCATGTGATGGATGAGCGACTGCTCGTAAAAGTAGAGGAACTGGGGGAGAAATTGATCAAGCCATAGGGCTTGTGTACTTGACCCAAGCCTCGTCCAATATTCCCTTATCATATTTATAATTCCAACACAATTGGTCGCGCCTCTCCATTTTTTGTAACTTGCGGTAATTTAAAAAGGAATATTCACCGATGGCCGCCATCCTCAAAAAGAAAAGATACAAGATCCTATTCAGCCTTTTGGTACTGATCCTGCTCTTCTGTGCTTGGTTTATCTATAGAGTAAAGCTTACCGAGCCCAAAATCACCAATATAGCCCAGTATGAGAATCTCAAGGTAACCGTACTGCACGATTCACTTAGAATCTGCGGCCAAAACTGGCTTAAAAAGAACAAATATGGCCTCTATGAGCTCTATGTAGAAGGTGACGACTACGAAAGAGGCTATGTAAACGGCCTGCTCACCAAAGACCTCATGGAAAAGCAAGAGATCGCTTTCAAGGAACAGATCGATGAGCTCATTCCTTCGAGCTTTTATCAAAGCTTCCTTAAATACATGATCGCCTGGTTCAACCGTGACATGGACAAACACATTCCTCAAGCCTATAAAGATGAGATTTATGGTGTTTCTAAGTCTTTTTCAGACAAATACACCTATCTAGGCCCCGCCTACCAGCGCATACTCAACTACCATGGCGCGCACGATATTGGGCACATGATGCAAAACATGAACTTTGTAGGTTGTACCTCCTTTGGGCTCTGGAATAGCGCCACCCAAGACAGCAGCCTACTACTAGGCAGAAACTTTGACTTCTATGTAGGCGATAAGTTTGCAGAGGACAAGATCATTTTCTTTGTCAACCCCAAGCAAGGCCACAAGTTCATGATGGTGACCTGGGGCGGTATGGTCGGTGTAACTTCGGGCATGAATGCCGAAGGTCTAAGCATTACCTTAAACTCCGCCAAGTCCACCATCCCCACGGGTAGTGCTACACCTGTATCCATCATCGCTCGGGACATCCTACAGCATGCCTCCACCATAGCAGAGGCCTACCAGATCGCACAAAAATACCAGTCCTTTGTGTCAGAATCTTTCATGATCGGCTCTGCCAAAGACAGAAGAGCAGCCATCATAGAAAAATCCACCACCAAAACAGCGCTGTACGAGTCTAGCTTCAATGACAAGATTTTATGCACCAATCATTTTCAAGCATCCGTATTTGAACACGACAGTACCAATATACAAGGCCGTGAGCAAGGTGCCTCTAAGTATAGATATGAGAGGCTTCTTGAGCTCCTGCCCGACAACAACAAGTTTGCGGCACCTAGTGTAGCCACCGTACTCCGAGACCAAAGCGGCAAGGGAGGAGCAAACATAGGCCTAGGCAACGAAAGTGCCCTTAATCAGCTCATTGCACACCATTCGGTGATCTTTAGCCCAGAAAAAAGAGTGATGTGGGTCTCTAGTAATCCCTTTCAGTTAGGAACTTATGTAGCCTATGACCTCAATAAGGTCTTTGCAAATCCCAAAGACTATACCCATAAAGTTACCTTCGAGCCACAGCTGCTCATAGCCCCAGACACCATGTTGTATAGTAGCAACTTTGTAGAATTTCAATACTACAGGAAGACCACCAAAGTGTTGACCTCTTCTAAGTTCGAAAAAGAACTTTCCGCTGCCGAGCTCAAGCGCTACGAAAGCGCCAACCCAGAGTACTATGAAACCCACTATCTCTTGGGGCAATACTACCTCAAGCATGGCCAAAAAGAGCTGGCACTCGCACAACTACAAAAGGCACTCAGCAAGCAGTTGCCCAAGATAGGCTTTAAGACAGAAATCGAAGAAATGATCCGAGAACATAAAGAGAAGAAATGATTTTAGGCTTAGGCATAGATATTGTAGACATAGAAAGGGTACAAAAAAAAGTACAAAAAGGAGATGCCTTCAAAAATTTGGTCTTTTCCGCACGAGAAATAAGCGATTGTGAACATAAAAAAAATCCCTACGAAAGCTTTGCGGCGCGCTTTGCGGCCAAAGAAGCCTTTGTAAAAGCATTGGGTACAGGTATTACCTTTGAATACGATTTCAACGAACTAGAAATAGTGAACGACGATAAAGGCAAACCCTGTTTCCTGTATTCCGAAAAAGTAAAAAATATGATCTTGGAAAGATTTGCGACTTTGCCACAAGTCATTGTAAGTTTGTCACACAGCAACAACCAATCGGTTGCCGTGGTCATTTTGGAAAAAGTGGTACAAAGCCCATTTTAGAAAAGATGATTCAAAACAAAGAAGCCATGGAAGAAGTATTGGAACTCAGCATACCCATCAGGAATCAAATCAAGTACCTTGCGGAACATTCAGCATACTATGCACGCATTTTCCAGAAGTACCAAATAGATGCTACAACTATTCACAGTCTGGAAGACTTTCAAAAACTCCCTTTTACCTCCAAAGAAGACCTACATGCGTACAACGATGACTTCCTCTGCGTACCCAAGAACCAAGTCATCGACATTGTAACTACTTCTGGTACACTAGGCGAGCCCGTAGCCTTTTATCTCACCGATGGTGATCTCGACCGCTTAGCTCACAATGAATACCTGGCACTCAGCACTGCAGGCATTAACAGTAACGATACCGTACAGATCACCACCACTTTGGACAAAATGTTCATGGCAGGTACGGCCTACTATCTGGGTCTCAGAAAGATCGGCGCCAGCCTGATCAGGGTCGGACCAGGCGTACCCGAAATCCAGTGGCAAAACATTAAAAGATTTAAGCCCACTGTTTTGATCGCCGTACCTTCATTTGTACTTAAAATGCTCGAGTACGCTGAGAAAAACGGGATCAATTACACCGAATCATCCATTGCCAAGATCATCTGTATAGGTGAGCCCATCAGAAACGAAGACTTTAGTTACAATACCCTTGGTGCCACAATCCTGCACAAATGGCCACTGAAGCTCTATTCCACCTATGCCTCCACAGAAATGGCCACGGCCTTTACCGAATGCGACGAAGGCTGCGGTGGGCATATCAATGAAGACTTGATTTTTGTAGAATGCCTCGACGACGAAGGCAACACTGTACCAAAAGGCACCGTTGGTGAGCTTGTAATTACCACTTTGGGTGTAGAAGGCATGCCTTTGTTGCGTTTCAAAACAGGTGATATCAGTTTTGTAGTCCACAGACCTTGCACCTGTGGCAAAAACAGCCCCCGCCTAGGCCCTATACTGGGCAGAAAACAGCAAATGATCAAGTATAAAGGCACTACGCTCTATCCCCCTGCCATCAGCGAAGTGCTCCGTAGCCTCAAAGAAGTGCAGAGTTTCATTACCGAGGTATGTATAGATGAAATGGGCCTCGACGACCTCACCGTATATGTTTACTCCAAAGAACAAAACGCTGATACTGAAAAAAAAATCAAAGACCACTTTAGGGCAACTATAAGGGTGGCACCCACTATTGTTTTCAAGACTTTAGAAGAAATAGAAAAATGGAAGTTGAGTATCAGCTTCAGAAAACCAGTAGATTTTATTGACAAGAGGCTTAAGGACCGGCAATTTTAACGTATTGGACATCGAAAAATATTTTTTTCACTAAGAGTCTCCAATAACATTATTAAATTTGCGCCGATTTGATCATATGATAATTACCACAGAACCGTTGACACTAGAAGATTGTAAGGCCATATTGTTGCATCACCAACAAGTGGAAATCGCCGATGAGGTCCTGAAAAATGTCAATGCCAATTACAACTTTTTACAAACTTACTCCAAAGACAAAGTCATCTATGGTATCAACACTGGTTTTGGCCCTATGGCACAATACAAGATCAGCGATGAAGACCGGATAAAACTCCAGTACAACTTGATCAGAAGCCACTGTTCCGGATCAGGAAATCCATTACCTCCTTTGTATGTAAGGGCAGCCATGTTGGCAAGACTGCAAACCTTGTTGCTAGCCAAATCTGGAGTACATGAGAGCGTGGTGCTTCTGTTGAAAGACCTTATTAATCTCCACGTCACCCCAGTCATATACGAGCATGGCGGAGTAGGTGCCAGTGGAGACCTTGTACAGTTGGCCCATCTAGCCTTATGCCTCATTGGTGAAGGCAAGGCTATATACCAAGGCAAAGAACAAGAAACTGCTACTGTTTTCAAACAATTAGGCCTGAGTCCCATCCAGATCCACCTAAGAGAAGGTTTAGCCATCATGAATGGCACCTCCGTCATGACGGGCATCGGCTTACTCAACCTCATGCACGCAGAAAATCTTTTGGATCTTTCGGTTACCTCCTCTGCGCTAATCAACGAGCTTATAGCATCATATAACGACTACTTCTCTGAAGGACTCAATAGTGTAAAGCGCCATAGTGGTCAAAACTATATCGCTGCAGAGATTAGAAAAAAACTCGAAGGGAGCCAGCTGATCAGAAAAAGAGAAGACCACCTCTATAAAAAGACTGAAGAGATCGTCTTTACCGACAAAGTTCAAGAGTATTACTCCATAAGATGCGTACCGCAAATTCTTGGTCCCATACATGACACCATAACGTCTGCAAAGACCATTCTGGAAAATGAGCTCAACTCTGTGAATGACAACCCTGTCATCAACCACGAGGAACAACATGTATATCATGGGGGCAATTTCCATGGCGACTATGTCTCATTGGAAATGGACAAACTCAAAATCGCCATCACCAAGCTTAGTATGTTGGCAGAGCGGCAGCTCAATTATTTAATGAATAGTCACTTGAATGGTAAATTCCCCCCCTTTATGAACAGAGGGGCCCTAGGGCTTAACTTTGGCATTCAAGGCGTGCAGTTCACCGCAACATCTACTGTGGCCGAAAACCAAACCCTGTCGTTTCCAATGTATGTGCATAGTATACCAAATAACAACGACAATCAAGACATGGTAAGCATGGGTACCAACAGTGCTTTGCTTTGCAAAAAAGTGATTGACAATACCTTGGAAGTACTAGCGATACAAATGATGGCCATCTCTCAAGCGGTTGCGATCTTGGAAATCAACGGCAAATTATCTGCTTCCAATCAACACTTTTACGACTTGCTTAGTGACGTCTTTACACCATTTATTGAAGACAATGTCCGCTATGAAGAAATCAGGAGGATCAAAAACTTTCTTCTGAATTTCAAAAACTTAATATAATTTTGAAAATATTTCCATTATAATGAGATACGCGTTAGTTACTGGAGGAGCCAGAGGAATTGGTAGAGAAATTGCTCTTAAGTTGGCCAGTGAAGGAAACTTTGTCTTGATCAATTATAGATCTAACGATGAAGAAGCCAATAGGACCCTACATATGATCAAAGAGCAAGGTGGTCAAGGCGCTTTGTTGAAGTTTGATGTTGCCAATCGAGAAGAAACCGATCGGATCTTAGGCCACTGGATCGAGGCAAACAAGGAAACGCCCATTCAGATTTTGGTAAATAACGCTGGAATCAGAAAAGACACCCTGCTCATCATGATGGGTTCTGAAGATTGGGATTCGGTATTGGACACCAACTTAGGCGGGTTCTACAATGTTACCAAACATGTCATAAGTCCAATGCTTGTGAAGAAATACGGAAGAGTCATAAATATTGTATCTTTGTCTGGGCTAAAAGGTTTACCAGGTCAGGTAAACTATTCGGCGGCCAAGGCTGGCACGATTGGTGCTACTAAAGCATTGGCTCAGGAAGTAGGGAGAAGAGGCGTAACCGTGAATGCCATTGCCCCTGGATTTATCAAGACAGAGATGACACAAGATCTTAAAGAAGACGAGCTCAAAAAACTAATTCCGCTCAACAGGTTTGGTGAAGCCAAAGAAGTTGCCGAATTGGTGGCATTTATAGCCTCTGAAAAATCATCATATATTACGGGAGAGGTCATTAACATAAACGGTGGGTTATATTCATAAGAAGACATACATATGAATAGAGTAGTAATCACAGGGCTGGGCATTTACTCTTGTATAGGCACCAACCTAGACGAGGTAAGAGACTCATTATACAACGGGAAATCGGGGATCAGATTCGATGCCGAAAGAAAACCACTAGGTTTTAGGTCTGCACTTTCAGGCACAGTACCTACCCCCAACCTCAAAGGCCTGCTTGATAGAAGAATGCGTGTGGGTATGGCCCAAGAAGGAGAATATGCCTATATGTCTACCATAGAAGCACTTGCCAACGCCAAAATAGACGAAGACTATCTCGTAAATAACGAGGTCGGTATCCTGTTTGGCAACGACAGCTCCGCCAAAGCCGTGATCGAGTCTACCGATTTGGCACGCGTAAAACTTGACAATACGTTACTGGGTTCTGGATTGATTTTCCAGTCTATGAACTCTACCGTGACCATGAACTTGGCCACTATATTCAAACTCAAGGGCATTAATCTCACTGTAAGTGCGGCCTGCGCCAGTGGCTCGCACTCCATTGGTTTAGGATATTTCCTCATTAAACACGGCTTGCAGAAAGCCATCATCTGTGGCGGAGCCCAAGAGGTCAATCCATACGTTATGGGTAGTTTCGATGGCCTGAGTGCCTTCTCTATCAGAGAGAACGAGCCAGAAAAAGCATCAAGGCCCTTTGATAAAGATCGTGACGGGCTCGTACCTAGTGGCGGAGCAGCAACTGTGATTATAGAAAGCTATGAGTCTGCGATCAAAAGAGGTGCCCCAATCATTGCAGAAATTGTGGGGTATGGCTTTTCCTCTAGTGGCAACCATATCATTCAGCCTAATGTAGACGGTCCTATGCGTTCTTTGATAAATTGCTTGAACGACGCTGGTTTGAAAGCTACAGATATCGACTACATCAATGCACACGCCACCTCAACACCTGTAGGCGATGCCTGCGAGGCCAAAGCAATGACCGAAGTCTTTGGTGAAAATGGACCCTTGGTGAGCTCCACCAAATCCATGACAGGTCACGAATGTTGGATGGCAGGCGCCAGTGAAATCGTGTATTCCACACTCATGATGCAAAATTCTTTTGTGGCACCAAACATCAACTTTGAAACCCCCGACGAGGATTCTGAAAAGTTAAACATTGCCACCAAAACAGTGGAGAAAAACATAGACATCTTTCTTTCCAATTCTTTTGGATTTGGAGGCACCAATTCCTCTTTAATTATAAAAAAGTACAAGAATTTTAATTGATTATGCAAGTAATGACAAATGAAGAAATTATCTCCGAAATCAAGAAGTTTCTAGTCGAAGAGTTTGAAGTAGATGAAGCAGTGCTAGGCCCAGATGCCGTACTGAAAGACGCACTAGACCTCGATAGTCTTGATTATGTAGACCTTGTAGTGGTGATCGAAAGTACCTTTGGATTCAAAGTCAAAGGAGAAGATTTTGTAGGCATGGTAACCTTCAAAGATTTTTGCGATTACATCATCACCAAAGTAAACGAGAAGAAATAGCATCATGGCAGAATGGACGGGCAAATCCAAGGGAAGCCTGCTTGGGTACAAGATTTTTGTATTTGTACTCAAATCCTTTGGGGTCTCGTCGGCCTATTTCATTTTACGATTTGTAGCAGGCTACTTTTGTCTGTTTTCGTTCAAGTCTACACAACAAGTTTATAAATTCCTCAGGTATAGGATCGGCTTCAACAACTTCAGAGCCATCACGGGTATCTATAAGAGCTATTTTGTTTTTGGCAAGTGCCTGTTAGACCGTTTTATCGTCATGGCCCACATTCCAAATACCTTTACCTATACTTTTGAGGGAGAAGAACATTTACATAGCATAGCTGCCGCAGGAGAAGGCGGCATTTTGTTAAGTGCACATGTTGGTAACTGGGAAGTTGCAGGGCATTTACTCACCAGGATCAAGGCCAAGGTAAATGTCGTAATGATGGATGCAGAACACCAAAAAATCAAGAGCTACTTGGAATCCATGAAGGAGCGCAGTAAACTCAATGTCATAGCGATCAAAGACGATATTTCCCATATTTATGAAATCTCTGCCGCATTGGAAAGAAAAGAGTTGGTTTGTATCCACGGCGACAGGTATCTCAAGGGAAACAAAACTGTCATGGTAGATTTCCTAGGCCAAGAAGCGCCGTTTCCCATTGGCCCCATGTCACTTGTTTTCTCTATGAAGGTGCCCGTAACTTATGTGTTTGCCATCAAAGAAAGCAACAAGCACTACCATTTCTATGCTACAGAACCCAAAAAGTTCCTCATAGATCCTAGCAAGGGGAATGCAAGAGCACAGCTCAACGAAGCAGTGAAAGAGTACGCAAAGGCCGTTGAAAACAAAGTAAAAGAATACCCCTACCAATGGTTCAACTATTTTGACTTTTGGGCAAAAGCATAAAAATGATATTTTCCCCCAAGCGGAAAGAACTTAACAGAAGAGAAAAAGCATGAATTTTTACGAAAACGAAAAACTCTCAGCAATAGACGCAAAATTTGAAGCACAAAAGATCGCATTTGCCCCCTTTGTGTTTCAGGCATCAAAAGCTTTGAGGGACTTGGGAATTTTAAAAGTCATAGAAAAATCTGGCACAGAGGGTTTGGACTTTGGTACCCTCAAAGCGCAGTTGCCACAACTGAAACCTTATGGTATCAGGGTACTGGTAGAGGCAGGCTTGGGCATAGGATTGATACTCTGGAAAGACAACAAATACAGCATTACCAAAACAGGGAGTTTCATACTCAACGACCCTATGACCATTGCCAACATGGACTTCGTTCACGATGTGAACTACGAAGGATTCTTTTATTTAAAGGAATCCATAGAGCAATCTAAACCCGTAGGACTTAAGGTTTTTGGAGACCAATGGGACACCGTGTACCAAGCGCTATCCAGCTTACCCTCCAAAGCACAAGAAAGTTGGTTTAAATTCGATCATTTCTACTCCGATACCTCATTTCACAAAGTGCTGCCCATAGTATTTGCAGAAAGCCCAAAGAAGATCTTGGACATCGGTGGCAATACGGGTAAATGGTCCATCAGCTGTACCAACTATAACAAAGACGTTCAGGTGACTATTGCGGATTTGCCCCAACAAGTAGGAATGGCGAAGGTAGAAATCGCCAAGCGTGGTTTGGAAAACAGGATCAGTACACATCCCTTGAATATCCTACATCCCGATTCAAAATTACCGGAAGGCTATGACGTGATCTGGATGAGTCAATTTCTCGACTGTTTCTCTGAAGACGAGATCACTTTCATCCTTAAAAAAGTAAGAGCTGTCATGTCAGCAAACACCTCAGTATTCATCATGGAAACCTTTTGGGACAGACAGAAATATGAAGCTGCGGCGTTTAGCTTGCAGCAGACCTCTTTGTATTTTACCTGTATAGCCAACGGCAACAGCCAAATGTACCAGTCAGACATTTTCATCAAATGTGTGGAAAATGCAGGTTTGAAAATAGTAGATGACGTAGACGGTGTTGGGATCAGTCACACAGTTTTGAAATGTAAACTTGCCTGAGATGATCATAGGAGCAGACAAAATCACCACATTGATCCCACAAAGAGCACCATTTGTAATGGTCTCTGGCTTGATAGATTCCGACTTCACCTCTACAACCACATCGTTCGAGATCAAACCAGACAATATCTTTGTCGAAAATGGATTCCTCACAGAACCTGCACTGATCGAAAACATGGCTCAAACAGCAGCTGCAGGGGTCGGCTACCAGTTTTCTTTAAAAAACGAACCCGTACCGCCAGGGTTTATTGGTGCCATCAAAAATTTAGAAATCAAAACATTACCCCTAGTGGGACAAGTATTGATTACCAAGGTGGAAGTACTTCAAGAAGTATTTGGAGTAACTTTAATCAAAGCCAACGTAGCGGTTGACAACGAAACTATTGCCTCTTGTGAAATGAAAATAGTGTTGCAAAAAAACGAGCCCCAGTAAAACAAATGAATCAAACACTTACAGCAGAAGTTACCATTGCCGTGAAATTCAGTGAAGTAGACTCACTGAGAATCGTATGGCATGGACACTATGTGAGGTATTTTGAAGATGCCAGAGAAGCCTTTGGGCTTAAATATGGCTTACACTATCTTGACGTATTTGGTGCTGGCTATGTCACACCTATTGTTAAAGTAACATGCGACTATAAGAAGCCTTTGAAATATGGAGAGCATGCACTCATCAGAGCTACCTACGTGGATACCGAAGCCGCAAAACTGATCTTTAAATACGAGATCTATAGAGCAGAAGACATGGCTTTGGTCGCAGTTGGGGAAACTATACAAGTTTTTTTGGAAGCGGAAAACCAACAATTATACATCACTGTTCCCGATTTTTTTGAACAATGGAAAATTAAGCATGGCTTGAAATAGAAACATTGGCATACCTCATTGCAGATCATATCATTTCACCCTTAGGTTTTGGCACCGCTGAAAACTTCGATACCCTTTGTCAAGGCCATTCGGGCCTAGCTGAGCATATTCACCCTACCATTGGTCCATATATAGCTGCAAAGATTGACCGAGAGAAACTGCAGCTTGCCTTCTCAGACGAATTAAGCCTTTTAGGCAATTTCACATTTGCAGAACAGTTATGCATTCTATCCGTCAAGCAAGTGGCCCAAAAGGCAGATCTGGATCTTAAATCCAGCGATACCCTATTGGTTTTTTCAACCACCAAAGGAAATATAGATCTGCTCCATACCAAGCAGTTTGACCAAAGCAGGGTGCGCCTAGGTAAGATGGCAGAAATGGTAAGCACGTACCTGGGAAATCCCAATAAACCAATTGTCGTTTCCAATGCCTGCATATCAGGTGTGCAAGCACTTTTGTTCAGTATGCAAGTCTTGCATTCAAAAAGATACAAACGAGTAGTCGTTTGTGGCGTTGATATACTCTCAGATTTCGTACTTGCGGGCTTTAGCTCCTTTCAGGCACTCAGCTTGACACCATGCAAGCCATTCGACAAAAACAGAACGGGTCTGAACATAGGCGAAGCCTGTGTGAGTATGGTAATCTCCTTAGAAGAAAGCGGCAATGTACGATTGAGTGCAGGCGCAAGCGCCAACGATGCCAACCACCTCTCTGGTCCCTCACGCACAGGCGAAGGGCTCTCCCTAGCCATCAAAAGATCTTTGGCAAATGCAGGGATAAGCCCCCAACAGATTGATTATATTTCTGCACACGGAACCGCTACCCCATATAACGATGAAATGGAAGCCTTGGCGTTTCAAACAGAAAAACTGAGTGAGGTGCCGCTGAACAGCTTCAAAGGATACTTTGGCCATACATTGGGTGCCGCTGGTGTACTAGAAAGCTGTATTACAGCACAATGCATCAAACAAAACAAATTCATCCATTCATTGGGTTTTGAGCACTTAGGAGTTTCTGTGCCACTGCATGTGATTCAGAAAACCACAGATGGACCTATTCATACCGCATTGAAAACCGCTTCAGGATTTGGAGGAGGCAATGCTGCACTGATCATTACCAAAGCATGAAACTGAAGATCTCAACATATAGCCACATCAGCCCAAGTCACATACAAGTGGACGGAAAAGATGTCTTGGCTACGATACCAAGGTCCAGTTTTGACGAAGATACATTAGCGATTTATAAATCATTGGGTATAGACTACCCTAAGTTTTATAAAATGGATGCGCCTTCAAAGCTAGGTTTTTTGGCATCGGAACTCGTACTGAAATCTTTGGATCTCAAACAGTATTATAAGAGTGAAGACATTGGAGTGGTCTTATATGGAGCAAGTGGTTCTTTGGACACAGACCAAAAATTTCAAGCCACTATAGGCCAGCCAACAGACTTCTTTCCAAGTCCAGCAATTTTTGTATATACACTGCCCAACATTGTTTTGGGAGAAATATGTATTAGAAACAAGTTCAAAGGCGAAAACTATAGTTTCGCTATGGAAGCGCCCGATAGCGTAGAAATCTGTTCTTTCATACAAAATATATTCGAACAAGAGCAGGTGATGGCATGTCTATGCACTTGGACAGAATTTCAGAACCGTGACCAATATCGTTCGATAATGTTGGTCATTGAAAAAGAAGAATGCCTGCAGAAAAGGGATATGAATGAAAAGTTTTCTAATTTTGAAGAAGAAACGTTAAAGCAAATTTTTTATAAAGATCTATAATGCAAGAATTAATTAACAAACTGAAGAAAGAGATCATTGAGCAACTGAATCTTCAGGATTTAAGCCCAAGCGATATTGATGAAAATGCACCTCTCTTTGTAGAAGGTCTTGGACTGGACTCTATTGACTCTCTAGAACTTATAGTGCTCTTACAGAGAAACTATGGTTTGAAAATCGCCAAGGCAGAAGAAGGTCGCGAAGTCTTTCATTCTATAAAATCCATGGCAGAGTTTATTCACAAAAACCAAAACAAATAACCTGTACTCCATGTCCATCCGTGTATATATCACAGGCATGGGAATCATTTCCGCACTGGGAGATGGGATCACAGAGACATTGGCCAACTTACAGAACAGCAGCTCTGGTATTGACAAAATTACCTTACTAAGTACGAAACATGCCGAAAACCTACCTGGGGGAGAGGTAAAACTTAGCAACGAAGCACTTCTTGAAAAGCTTGAAAGGCTCAAAGGTGGTAAAACCCATTCAAGAACTGCACTTTTGGCCATGGTTGCAGCACAAGAAGCAGCTCATATGGCACAATGGCATCATACAAAAGCGCGATCGGCGGTGGTTTCTGCCACCAGTGTAGGAGGTATGGATCAAGGAGAGATTTTCTATCAAGACTTTCTTAAGGACAAACCAAGTGCTCGCCTGGCACTTGCCAAAACCCACGACTGTGGAAATCACACCGAACAGATCGCCGAGCTACTTCAAATAGAAGCGTATATCGCGACCACCAGTACAGCCTGTTCTTCCGCACTCAATGCACTTATCCATGGGGTAAGGTTAATCAAGCATGGTGGATTTGAAAGAGTTATCGTGGGGGGTACCGACGCTTATTCTCGCTTCACCATCAATGGCTTTAATGCCTTGATGATCCTCTCTGATACACCCTCACAACCGTTTGACAAGAACAGAAAGGGGCTTAACCTTGGTGAAGGTGCAGGTTATCTTGTTTTGGAGTCTGAAGACTTGATCGCAAGGTATCCCAAAAAGCCGTTGGCAGAAGTCAAAGGTTATGGCAACGCTTGTGATGCCTACCATCAGACGGCTTCTTCTCCCGAAGGCGAAGGTGCCTATATGTCTATGAAACAAGCTCTTGACAAAAGCTTACTCAGCACAGAAGCAATAGATTACATCAATACCCACGGTACAGGTACGGTAAATAACGACCTCTCAGAAAGCATAGCCATGCAAAGACTCTTTCAGGGCAAAGTTCCACCCTTTAGCTCCACCAAATCTGCAACAGGTCATACCCTAGCGGCATCAGGAGGCATAGAAGCTATCTTCTCTATCTTGGCTATCCAGGAACATTTGTTGCTACCCAACCTTAATTTTCAAGAAAAAATGGAAGAGGTAAATATCAGCCCTCAAACAGTTCTATTGAAAAACCAAAAAGTAGATCACGTCCTATCCAATTCATTTGGCTTTGGCGGTAACAATTCATCGGTGATCTTTGCAAGATGTTAACGGGAACTATCTATATCAACGGCATCTCATGTATTTCTGCTCAACCCACCTTGGAGCAGGGCATACAGGTATTGTTAGAAAAAAATGATTCAGAGCATTTCAAATGCATAGAGCCAGACTACAAAATCCACTTTAGTCCTATAGCACTGAGAAGGCTCAGTAGGATCTTGAAGTTTTCGATACTTACTGCACAAAAAAGTCTACAAGATGCAGGACTAGATATGCCTGAGGCCATCATTACAGGTACAGGGTTGGGGTGTTTAGAAGATTCCGAAAAGTTTTTACTTTCCGTTATCGAAAACCAAGAAGAAAACCTCTCACCAACAGCCTTCATATTCTCTACGCATAACACCATCAGTGGGCAAATAGCGATGACACTCAAGTGCAATCGCACCAATAATACCTTTTCAAACAGGTATTTTTCTTTCGAGTCGGCTCTTTTGGAAAGCATACTCATGCTTAAAGATGGTGACGCCAAAAACATATTGGTCGGCAGTACCGACGAGATGATCCCCATGATCCGCGAAGTAACCCAAAACATGGGACTATGGATCAACCCTAATACTGGAACTACGATCACTGGGGAAGGAGCCTGCTTTGCAGTAATTTCCGAAACAATGACGGAGCACAGTTATGCGGCAATTTTAGCCTTTAAACTAGTCTTCAAACTAAGCACAGGAGAAACCATACAAGATCTTGTACTGAGCTTTTTGCAAGAAGCTCAGTCTAATATAGAGGATATCGATGTGCTCATTTCCGGGGAGAGTGAAGAGGAACCTCAAGCTTACACACCTGTGTATCAAATTTTGCCTCATTCAAGCATCATCACCTATAAACATCTTACAGGAGAATACTTCACCGCATCTTCATTCGCCTATTTTTTGGGGGCAAATATCCTTAAATACGGGAGCGTCCCCGCTCATTACCTCAAAATCGACCGTATGGCTCCCACTAGGCCTCGAAAGATTTTGATCTATAACCAAAACAAAGGTAAATACCACTCTTTAGCTCTACTTGCCAGTGTTTAAGTTCAAGACCATATCAGCGATATTTGTGGCTTTAGCCGCTGGTACATTGTACTTGGCTATTCAAGACGAGCGCTTTTTTTACATATACATTCTTCTGTTTTTACTATGGGCTGGGCTAGTGGCATTAGGCGCATTTCATATTGCGCTAGGTTTTTTTGGCAGCAATATCTCGAAATTAAGAACTTCCAAGTCCGAAATATTACTAAGCTTCGACGATGGGCCAGACCCGGTGTATACACTCCAAATTTTGGAGATCCTTAAAAAACACCAAGCAAAAGCGGTCTTCTTTTGTATCGGCAGGAAAATTTTGGAGCACCCACATATTATAAAACAAATTGTCGCAGAAGGACACCTCATCGGCAATCATACATTTTCCCATGAAATCAAATTCACGAACCTACCCCTGGTCTATGTAAAAAAAGAACTTTCACAGACCGAAAACGCTTTAACAGAACTAGGAATAACCTCTCTAAAACTTTTCAGGCCTCCTTTTGGAGTTACCAACCCTACCATCGTAGCGGCTGCCAAAGCTATGAATCTTAAGATCATAGGTTGGAGCAAACGATCATTAGATACGGTACTCATCGACCCCGAGAAGATTTTGATACGTATTTCAAACAATATACAAGCAGGGGATATTATATTGTTTCACGATACCATACCCATTACGCCTCAGGTATTGGACACATTTTTGCAAAGAACTGCACAAAAGGGATTTTCCCACGACGCTCTAGAAACACTGAAATTGGAATTAACAAAATGACAAGATCAATCCACAAATACATGCTTGCCTTCGGTTTTTGGCTTTGTAACATCACACTGATGCTTGCCCAAACAAATGACTATACACCTATGAAAGACGTAGAGGGTTTCAAAACAAAAATGAACGCTACCAATAAGACCTACAAAACTTTAAAGTCGGATTTTGTGCAAGAAAAGTACCTAAGCTTTATGGCACAAAAGCTCATGTCCAATGGCTACTTGAAATACAAGATTACCGATATGATGCGTCTTGAGTATACCAAACCCATGAGCTACATCATTGCTTTTGTAAAAGGCAAAGTGTATATTAAAGACAACGGCAAGGTGACCAAGTTCGACGCCAAGTCAAATAAAATCTTTAAGTTCATTAATCAGACCATGATCGACGCCGTGCAGGGCAACTTGTTCAACAACAAGGATTATAAAGTGAAATATCTGGAAAATAGCCAACAGTATTTGCTGGAGTTAGAGCCGATCTCAGATGTCTTTAAAGATTATTTGAAACAGATCAAAATCTATATCAGCAAAAAAGACTATACCGTAAACAAGCTCGAAATGACAGAAAAGTCGGGAGACTATACCCACATGACTTTTAGCAATAAACAAACCAATAGCCCCATGACCGATGCCGAATTTGTGGTTAAATAGTTTCCTGATACTGGTATTAAGCTCCATAACAGCTTGTAGTCATAGAATTCCAAAAGTACAAATGACACAAGACAGTAGCACTGACTCCTTGCGAAGTCCCTATTTTCAACAAGGCGACAGTTTATATTTGTTTAAGACCCACGTGGAGACTTATGGCAAAACCATTGGAGGCATCCTCATTCTCAAATCTAAAGCTGCAGACACCCTCAAGGCCACTTTCCTCTCACAGGTAGGTCTCAAGTTTTTTGACATAGAAATTTACAAAGATACCTTTCTTGTCAAAGATGCGATTCCCCAACTTAACATCAAAGGCGTACTCAAGACCTTGCAAGACGACATTAGGCAACTCGTAGTATGGGACAAAATGCGACTCACAAACCGCCAAGATATGACTACACTTTTGGGAAAGCCCAAAATGTTGCGTTATGATTACGGTCAGGATCATATTTACTTCTTGACTGACCAGGAACAAAAGATCCTCCAATCACAAAAGACCATACAGCATACCAGAAAGCTGAAAAACCAAATAACCTATTCCAATTTTACTGAAGGTAAAGCACAACGTATCGCGATCAAACATTATAATTTTAAACTTTTAATTGAATTAGAGACGCTCAAATAACAAACTATGGACTATTGCACGGTAAACCTTCTCTCCTTAGCAGATGATCGCATTACTGCCCAGATCAAAGTAGATGTTGCCCATGAGATTTTCAAAGGACATTTTCCTGGCATGCCCATATTGCCAGGAGCCTGTCAAACACAAATTATCACCAAGGTATTAGAGCAAGCAACAAGACAGACTTTGCGACTAAGGAAAGCGGACAACATTAAGTTTTTAGCATTGATGGACCCCAATCTTGATCCTGAGATTTCACTAGAAATCACGATCAAGTCGCAAACTGATGATGAAGTAGGTGCCACAGCAACTATGACCAATGTTGGAAATACGATTACTAAGTTCTCGGGGAAGTTCGAAAAGGTGAAAAACATATCGTGAACAGTTGTCGAACTCAGTAGCTTAGATATGAATTTATTCGAATAGACTATAATAATTCATCCACCGTATTGTTTTTGATTTGCATCATTATTTAATAAAATCCCAATAAAAAACTATTTTTGCAGTGTGGGGTTGTATTATTGACTGAGTGAAAACAGTACGTTTTGCAGATACAATCCTTACTTGAAATTACCTACTTTTGAAACAGACTCATGAATACACAAAAATTAGAAATTAGCATTTATATACATTCATATTGATAAACCCAGAAATCCATACCGAATTTGAAAAGTACAGATGTTGTGTGCTTATACCTACTTACAACAATCAAAAAACCATCAAACAGGTTATTGAAGACTGTCTTTCTTATACCACCAATATCATTGTGGTCAATGATGGTAGTACTGACAATACACCCGAAATTCTTGCCACAATAGTCGGCATTGAGATCGTAAACCATCCCCTAAACAGGGGCAAAGGCAAGGCCCTACGTACGGGTTTTGCATATGCTTTAGATAAAGGCTATAGATACGCCATTACCATAGATTCCGATGGCCAGCATTTTGCCTATGATCTACCTCTGTTTTTGGCGCAAATAGAGCAGCACCCAGAGGCCATCATCATCGGCGATAGAAATATGGGACAAGCAGGAGCAGGTATCCCGTCCAAGAGCAGCTTTGGAAACAAGTTTTCAAGTTTTTGGTACCACGTTGAAACGGGTATTAAACTACCAGATACACAGTCTGGCTATAGGCTCTACCCCCTAACTCCTCTAAATGAGCTACATTTTTTTACGCGCAAGTTCGAATTTGAGATAGAGGTCATCGTAAGAGGTGCTTGGGCAGGTCTTGAAGTATTGGCCATGCCTATCAGTATATATTATCCACCAGCAAAGGATAGAGTAAGTCACTTTAGGCCATTCAAGGATTTCACAAGAATCACCATCTTGAACACCGTATTGGTCATCTTGGCATTCCTTTGGTATAGACCTTTGATGTTTTTTCGAAGCTCTAAAAAAAAAGGCTTTAAAAAAAAAGTACAAGAGCTCCTCAGTACTGATGATTCCATAGAAAAGAAGGCTTCATCCATAGGTTTTGGCGTTTTCATGGGGATCGTTCCTTTGTGGGGCATACAAATGCTCGTTGCCTTTGGTGTAGCCCATATCTTAAAACTTAATAAAGCCTTGGTCTTATTGGCATCCAATATCAGCATTCCACCCATGTTGCCCATATTGTTATATATAAGTTATGTAACTGGTGCTTTGGCATTGGGGAATCCTATATCTTTGCAGTTTTCCAAAGAAATATCTCTTGCACTTGTGCATCAATTTATGGTACAGTACTTATTGGGAGCCATATTGTTTGCGATAGCAGCAGGCGTATTTGCCTTTGTGAGCTCTTGGGCCATTTTAAGAATAACAAGGAGAATATAGAGGTCAAAAGTATACATTTGGGAGTTTTGTCAATACATCATTAATAATTTGGCTCATATATTTTTACACATTTACCAATGGATTGCGAAAAGTAGCACAAGGCTCTGGCTGAGTTTATTGTTAACTGTATTATTTATTTCCTATTTCGCGTCGCAAGTATCGTTTGAAGAAGACATCTCCAAAATGCTGCCTGACGATCGAGAAAATCGAGGCTACCAAGAGGCGGTGAACAGCACCAAGATTCTCGACAAGCTCATCATACGCATAGAGCTCAAAGACAGTACCGACGAAGAAGCTCCAAAACTGTATGCTACAGAATTTTTCGAGAAACTTTCTCAAAGAAAAGACCTAAAACCTCTGATCAGGGAGATCAACTTTAGAGTACCTGATGAGCAAATCCAACAAGTCTATGACTTGGTTTATAGAAACATACCCTATTATTTAGAGGAAAAGGATTATGCGAGAATCGACTCCATGATCAACCCACAAGGAGTAGCTAGAGTACTCGAAAGCAGCTATCATCGCCTCATCTCTCCAGCGAGTATAGTATTGAAGAGTATCACCATGAAAGACCCGCTGAACATCTCAGCTATGGGGCTCTCCAAGTTTCAAACCCTGCAAACCAATGGCAATTTCCAACTAAACGACGGCTATATTTATTCCAAGGACCTTAAGAATCTTTACATACTCGTCTCTCATACATACGCCTCCAACGATACCCCTAAAAACCAGCCTTTGGTTGAAGGCATCGAAGAGATCATTAAAGATCTCAACAATAAATATATGTCCAAAGCCCAAGGACAACACTTTGGTGCTGCGGCCGTAGCCCTATGCAACGCCAAACAGATCAAGAAAGACATCATTATTACAGTAAACGTTGCCTTGGTCCTGATCATCCTGTTGTTGTACCTATTTTATAGAAATTTTTCAATACCAATTTTGGTACTCAGTCCTGCCGCATTTGGTATGATGTTTTCCCTAGCCTCCATCCATTTTATAAAAGGAAAAGTCTCTGTATTGGCTTTAGGATCAGGAGCCGTAGTATTGGGTATTGCCATAGACTATGCTTTTCATATCGTAACACACTACATGCATTCTCGGTCAATCCGTGAAGTAATCGAAGAAGTGAGCACACCTCTATTAATCGGAAGTATTTCCACAATAGGTGCATTTTTAAGTCTTCTATTTGTTCAATCAGAGATCCTATACGATTTCGGCCTTTTTTCCGGACTGAGTTTGATCGGTGCAGCACTATTCTCCCTTGTATTTTTGCCGCACTTACTCGTAAAAGCAAAGCTAGGGGCCGTGAGTAGTTCTGGAAACCAAAGCTCTTTTAAACTTTCTTGGTTAGAACGTATCATCCAGATCAAGCCAGAACGTAGCAAACTTTTTGTGCTGCTAGTGGTCGTTCTTACAGTGATTTTAGCATGGTTTGCAGGCAGTGTGTTTTTTGAAGATGACCTCTCCAAGATGAATTTCATGACGGAGGATCTCCGCAAAGCAGAAAATCACTTCTTTGAGACAGAACAAGGGAAAGAACGTAACCTGTATTTCATATTCAAAGGCAAAGACCTAAACAGTGCCCTTGCCAATAGTGAAAGAGGGGCACACAAACTCGATTCTTTAAAAAACAAAGGACTCATATCCTCTTATTCCAATATAGGAGCACTACTGCCTTCTATAGAAATACAAAAACAAAAGCTGACTCGTTGGAACACTTTTTGGACACCACAAAAGATCGGCCTTGTCGAAAAACTCGTAGAGGCAGAAGCCTTGAAGTTGGGTTTTAAAGCACAGGCCTTTGCCCAGTTTTATACATTTTTAAAATACCCATATACGACATTCTCAGATAACGACATCCATTTCCTTAAGAAGAATATTTTAAAGGAATACGTACTTGAAGGTGCCGACAAAGTCGCAGTTTTAGCAACGATCAGGGTCCCTGCCGGGAAAGACCATCACTTGGTAAGCCTGCTGAATACTAATGATGAAAGCTACCTGCTCGACAAGCAGTATTTCTACAACAAACTCATGCTGGTGGTCAAAGACGACTTCAACCAAATCCAGTGGACTTCTTCACTATTGGTATTTCTCATTCTTTGGTTGTCTTTTGGTAGATTAGAACTCACCCTCATCGCATATGTACCCATGGTCATTAGTTGGTTCTGGATCTTGGGCATTATGGGTATTACAGACATTCGGTTCAATATTGTAAACATCATCATCTCCACATTTATTTTTGGGATTGGCGACGACTATTCCATCTTTTTTGTAGATGGTCTCGAAAAGAAATATAAAGAAGGCAAAAACAACTTACAATCCTACAAGAACTCAGTGTTTCTTTCCTCCCTTACCACACTCATAGGAATGGGCTCGTTGATTTTTGCACAACATCCTGCTTTAAAATCCATAGCTTTGGTGTCGGTAGTAGGTATTTTATGTGTCTTGATCATTTCCTATACACTTATACCTTTCTTGTACAGGATTACCATCACCAAAAGGACGGAAAAAGGGCTTGCACCACTTACAGTCAGCAATGTCTCCAGAACGATTTGGGTATACTTCTATTTCACGCTAGGTAGCCTGATACTCACTGCAGTGGCATGGGTGCTATTGGTCTTATTCCGACAAAAGAAAAACAAATCACTGATATATGGTATTCGGTATGTGATGATGCTCTATGTACGTTCACTACTTTGGATGGTATTTGTAGTTAAAAAGCGGATCATCAATGACGCACGAGAAGACCTCACTAAACCTGCTTTGGTCATTGCCAACCATCAGTCGTTTTTAGACATCTTATTACTTATAGCTTTTAGCCCCAAAATCCTCATCATTACCAACAGTTGGGTTTGGAACTCGCCAATATTTGGAAAGCTGGTAAGGCTGGTAGGTTTCTATAACGCTGACGATGGTGCAGAAGGCAGTTTAGACTATGTCAAGGAAAAGATGGCCGAGGGTTATTCCATTGCTATATTTCCCGAAGGTACACGTACCGAAGACGGGGAAATCAGGAGATTTCATAAAGGAGCTTTCTTTTTGGCAGAAAAACTGCAATTGGATATAGTACCCATACTATTACACGGTACTGGAGAAGGTATCCGCAAGGGAGATTTGGTCCTCAACAGATTCCCCATGACGCTAAAGGTACTTCCTCGGCAAAACTATGATGCTAAGATGGAGAGGAGCTATCAAGATCATGCCAAGGAGATGACCCGCTATTACAGACAGGAGCATCAAATCCTGAAAGAGCATCAGCAGCCTGAAATATTCTTCTACAAAATACTCTCTGGTTATATCTACAAAGGACCAGTATTGGAATGGTACTTCAGGATCAAAGTAAGGCTTGAAAACTTCTATCATCTGTTTGATGAGCTATTGCCCAAACAAGGTAAAATCATAGACATCGGTTGTGGCTATGGTTTTATGGCCTATTTCTTAGCTGCCAAGTCTGAAAATCGCGAAATCTTGGGCTTGGATTACGACCATACAAAGATAGATGTAGCCAACCATCATTATTTAAAAACACCCCAAATCTCCTTTGTGGCTGCTGACGCTACATACTTTGCATACGAAGATGCCGACGCCATAGTCATGATGGACATTCTTCACTACATGCCTGCCGAGCTCCAAATAAGTTTGATCAAAAAATGTATTGCAGCTTTGAAGCCCAGTGGAATACTTCTGATCCGTGATGGTGACAGCTCACAGCAGAAAAAACATCAACTAACCCAGCTTACAGAATTTTTTTCAACCCGAGTGATGGGCTTCAATATCAAAAAACATGGTCAATTGCAGTTTCTTTCTTCTGCTTTTCTGATAAGTGCACTTGCGGATCAAAAAGTGGACATTCATATCATTGACCAAACGAAGTATTCATCTAACATTATATACCAAATCATAAAAAAATAACATTGGAAGAAAACATATACGATGCCGTAATTATTGGAAGTGGTCTTGGAGGACTTCTTTGTGGTAAAATTCTGAGCGACGAAGGTTATAAGGTATGCATCCTCGAAAAAAACAACCAAATCGGCGGTTCCTTACAGATCTATGTCAGGGACAAATGCATCTTTGACAGCGGCGTACACTACATAGGAGGTCTCGAACAAGGCCAGCCGCTGTACCAGTATTTCAAGTACTTTGGCCTTATGGATAAACTCAAACTCAAGCGAATGGATGACTTAGGTTTTGAGGAGATCAGCTTTGGCGACGAAACCAAAAAGTATTACTATGGTATGGGTTATGAAAACTTTAAGAAAGTCCTCATTGCCGATTTTCCCGAAGACCGCAAGGCCATAGAGCAATATGCAAACGACATGGTCAGGATCTGCTCCAATTTTCCACTTTACAATCTAGAGTACGGTGAAGACCTCATCAACGGTACCGAGCAGCTCTCCCTCAGTGCTAAGGAATATTTCGAGCAGCTCACATCAAACAAAAGATTACAAAATGTGCTCGCGGCTACCAATATCTTATATGCAGGTGTTGGCGACAAATCTCCCCTATACGTACATGCCTTGGTGGTCAATAGCTACATCGTAAGTTCTTATAAGTTGATCAACGGAAGTTCGCAGATCGCCAATATCTTGGCCAATTCCATCAAAAAAAACGGTGGCAAAATCTATAAATACGCACATGTAGTCGAGATCATTACCAACGATGAGTTAGCGGAAGCCGTCCGCCTCAAAGATGGCCAGATCATCAAAGGCAAAAACTTTATCTCCAATATCGATCCCAAAGAATTACTCAAGATGGTACATTCTCCCAAGATCAGGCCTATCTACAGAAACAGAGTCAATAGCATAGAAAGTACGATTTCCGTATTTATTCTCAATATCGTACTTAAGAAAAATGCCTTACTTTACAAAAACAGCAATGTTTACCACTACCAAACTGGGGATGTATGGGAACAAGTACATTATAAAGAAGAAAATTGGCCCAGCTCTTACGCTTTGTTTTATCAGGCCTGTTCTACTGATGACAAATATGCCTCAGGGATTTCGCTGATGTCCTACATGCGCTATGAAGAAGTAGCGCAGTGGGCAGATAGCTACAACACTATTGCCCAAAAAGCAGAGCGGGGTGCCGAATATGAAGCCTTCAAAAAAGATAAGGCTGAGAAACTCTTGGATCTCTTAGAAAAGAAAATACCCAATATTCGTGAGCTTATAGAAAGTTACTATGCAGCTACTCCGCTCACGGTGAGAGACTATATTGGCAATGGCGATGGCAACCTTTACGGCGGTCTCAAAGACTTCAACAATCCATTAAAATCTTTTTTTACCCCAAGAACAAAGATCACCAATTTATTGCTCACAGGTCAAAACCTACACATGCACGGTGTATATGGAGTCACTGTATCGGCAGTAAAAACTTGCTCCGAATTACTAGGGATGGAATACTTGGTCAATAAGATTAAGCAAGTTTCCCAAACATGACAAATTCCTTTTATGTTGAGGTGATGTATGATAAAAGAGCACAGGTTATCCAATCTCCCCGCTCTTATAAACAAAAGGTTGATCAGCCGTACAACCATTTATTTTTATGGTAAATCCTAGAGGGAGGCAAATTCTGCAGAGCAGAGCCTATATTTAGCATCTCTATTATGCTAATCGTTAATGTAATAATACAATAAATCCCACCGCTTTTGTGCGCGACTGCCCATAAGTCAAAATTCTCTTACACTTACATATAATATTGTGAAATAATTTATAAATTTGGGTGTACATAATTACGCCAATGTCATTTTTAAAGAAAACTTTAGGGCTGTTCGTCGAATTTGACGAACCACAAAACTCAAATACTGCTCAAAACCCAGCAACAGTCACGCCAAGTAATCCCACCGCATCCAGTAACCCAGCCTCGGTAAGGCCCACAATTGCCCCACAGCAAAGCATCAGCAAAGAAGACTTTGACAAATTCGAAAAACATTTCGACAAACTCTTGTCTGACAACAACATGTCGGGTGTAGACTACTTTGAGTTCTGGAAAATGATGGATACCCTAGAGGCCCACATTCCAGACGAAAGAGCAAGAATCGCGGCAACCTTTGGGAGCTTAAGTATCCAAGGGCTCACCAAACAAAAATTGGTAGCCAGTGTTGACCACTATGTACAAATCCTAGAGCAAGACAAGCAAAAGTTCTCAAGCGTAATCGATAACAAGGCCAACCAAGACATCATTGCTAAAGAAAACAATGTAAAGCAGCTAGAAGGCAAGATTGTTGAAAACTCGCAACTCATCCAAAAGCTTACCAAGGAAATTACCGACGCTCAAGTAACCATAGAGCAACTCAAAAAAGAAGTAGTAGAACAAAAGCAAAAGATAGATTCCAGTAAAAATGGCTACTTACAAGCTTTCAATGCCATACTTTCAAAAATGAAAGGCGATTCAGATAAATTTAATTCAACATTATAATCCACATGACAGACAGTTTAATACCCAGCAACCAAGAGCAGTTAAAGTCCTTTTGGAATAGACCCGGAGGTAAATTCGGAGTTGTCTTTGGCATTGGCGTAGCCGCTCTCATCGCCTATTACGTGATTCCCATCCTCACTACCATAGTATGGAATACTGTTAATTTCGGTATCGCCTGCGTAGCATTAGGCGCATTCTTGTATTGTATCACCCATAGAAAGCTGCGTTTGAGCCTATATTACCTCTATGAGATGCTCATGAAAAAGCTCGTAGGTATCGTCATCGAGCTCGACCCATTCATCATAGCAGAAGACTATATTCAAGACATGGAAAAACAACGCTCTAAACTGTACGACCAGTCTGTAAACGTAGACGGGCAGAAGGAGAAAATCGCCATGAAGATTGCCGAGAAGGAGAAAGAGAAGAATCACCTCATGCTCAAAGCTACCGCTGCACAGCAAAACAATATGATGCCCGAACTAGGCAACGCTACCAGACAAATCGCAAGGATTGAGGAATATATCAAACAACTTACGCCTATTCACGACAGTTTGGCCAAGATCAGCGAATACCTGACCAAGGTACACAAAAACAGTGCGTACCTTATAGAAGATGCCAAAAATGAGCTGGAGCTCAAAAAAGACCTGTACAAGTCTGTGACCTCTGGCAACAAGGCCCTGAGCTCGGCTCTCAAGATATTTGAAGGAGACCCTGAAAAGAAAATGCTCGTGGAGCAGTCTATGGAATACCTCAAAGACGATATCGCCAACAAACTGGCAAATATGAAGAAGGCAATCACCTACTCTTCGGATTTCATGAAATCTATAGATTTGAACAACGCCACATACGAACTCCAAGGCTTGAAAATGTTGGAGCAGTTTAATCCAGAAACAGAACTGAGACTGGAAAACACCAAGACTGTTGCTCCTCAGAGCACTAATAACATCGGAAAAGTTAATACTGATTATTATAACAATTTATTAAATTAATTCAAACAATGGCTACCATAAAACCATCTGGAAAAATTCTTCTCATTGCTTTAGGCATAGGTGCTGCGTTTGCGGCCAAAATATTTTGGTGGGACAAAAGACCTCAAGATGCTAAACAAGCAACCGAAATCGGTAAAGTAATGCTGCCCGATGCACCAGAGGCATCATTGAAAGGCAATGCTACATTTTTAAATCTTCCTACAGAAGAAGTATCTGTAAACGGCGGTACTAAGATCGTATGGGAAATCATGGCTTGGAACTCTCAGTTCCCACTCATGTATGCCAACGGCGGTGCCAACACTACCAAAGGCTCACTGTTCGACAACTCAAAACTACAAGTAGAGATCAAAAGACAGGATGACTGTAACAAGTCCATAGCAGATATAGTGAAGTTTGCCAAAGACTACAAAGACAATGCAAACACACCAGGTGTTTTCGCTTCATATATGGGCGATGGTATGCCAGCATTCTTCTCTGCATTGACTAAAGAGCTTGAGCCACTAGGCCCAGACTACCAACCGATAGCATTTTACGCTATGGGTAAGTCTTATGGAGAGGATAAACTAATGGGACCTCCAGAATGGAAAACAGACCCTAAGAGCGCATTAGGCAAAACAGTCTCTTGCGTAATGAGAGATGGCGACATGAACATCTTGTTGAAGTGGGCGGGTGATAACAGCCTCAAGGTAAACCCTGATGAAACGACTTACGACAAAGATGCTATCAACTTGATCGCTGCTAATGATTTCTTGGATGCTTGTAACAAATACATCGCAGGCTACAAAGAAAACAGAAAGACCATCATAGATGGTAAAAAGACAAGCACAGAAACATCAGTAGGTGTAGATGCCGTGGCCACTTGGACCCCTGGCGACGTAAACATCGCTAAACAAAAAGGAGGTTTGATCAACATCGCTTCTACCAAACAATACTCTACCCAAATGCCAAACATCACGATCACGATCAAGAAGTTTGCTTATGACCACAGAACAGACATTGAAAACTTGATCATGAGCTTGGCACAAGCAGGTGACCAAGTAAGGTCATTCAGCCAAGCAAAAGAGTTTGCTGCTAAAATCTCTGCAAAAGTATATGCTGAGCAAGACGGAGCTTATTGGTTGAAATACTACAATGGCGTGACAGAAAAAGACGTTCAAGGTAAAGACGTAGAGCTAGGTGGTTCTATGGCCTTCAACTTGGCTGATGCGGCAAATACTTTTGGTATGGGCAAAGACGGTATCGATAGATACAAAATCGTATACGCTACCTTTGGTGACATCCTTTCTAAAATGTACCCAGAGTTGATCCCAACGTATCCAGCTTACCAAAAAGTAGTTGATAAATCGTTCTTGGCTACAGTAGTGGCAAACCACCCAGAGCTGTTAGAAGGTACCGCTTTGGTAACCAAGTATTCAGACAAGATCACTTCAGAAGTTTCTTCTAAGTCATATCAAATTGAGTTTGAGTCAGGAAGCTCCGTGATCAAATCAGGCTCTTATAATTTGTTAGATGAAATCCTGAAAAGTGCCGTAGTAGCAGAAGGCTTGAAAGTAGGTGTATATGGCCATACAGATAATGTGGGTGATGCAACCAAAAACCAAGTGCTTTCTGAAGAGCGTGCCAATTCTGTAAAAAACTACCTTTTGAGCAAAGGACTTGTAGAGAGCAGGGTAGAAGTAAAAGGTTATGGTCAATCCAAACCAATTGCTGACAATGCTACCGCTGCGGGTAAAGCCCACAATAGGCGTGTGGAAATCGTGTTAGGAGAATAAAAAACAAGAAGGGCTGCAAAGCCCTTCTTCATTATACATGAAAAAAATATTTACACCCCTACAGATCGTAGATAGTAAAACCGTAGTAACCCTTGTAGTGGTACAATTGGCCATTGCATTAGGCTTTTGGCAAATCTTGGGTGGAGAGTTATTACCTACCCCTACCAAAGTCTTATCGGCTATTTTTGCTACAGTTGTTTCTCCCTCATTCTTCGACGACTTTTTCGCAAGTCTAGGACTTACCCTGCAGGGCATGAGTATTTCATTGTTCATCGCCTTAGTAGTAAGCTACATGTCTCTGGTACCAGTGTTCAAGCCCTTGGCAGATTTCATGGTCAAGTGCAGATATCTCACCCTCACAGGTCTAATCTTTGTGTTTACGCTCTATACACATGACGGCCATCAGCTCAAGATCAGCCTTTTGATCTTTGGTATCGTTCCCTTTTTTGTGACTTCATTCCTTTCTGTCATTGCGGCGATCAACACACAAGAATACGAGTTGTGTAAAACACTGCGCATGAGCAACTGGCGAACACTGCTCGAAGTCGTAATTATAGGCAAGTTGGATCAAGTGCTAGAAGTACTCAGACAAAACTTTGCCATTGCTTGGATGATGATCACCATGGTAGAAGGGCTTTCCATGTCAGAAGGGGGGCTTGGTACCATGCTCATCAAGTCGAGCAAATACATCAACATGGCCAATGTATTCGCAGTATTATTCATCATATTCATGATAGGCGTTCTGTTTGATTACCTGTTGGGCAAAGCAAGACACTGGTTATTTCCCTACACCAAAATCAACGTAAGATAATGGAATTCACAAGAGAGAAGGTACTCCTCAAAGCAGAAAATATCAATCTCAAATATGGCGAAAACCATATCTTGAGAGACATTAACTTAGAGATCCAAAACATCACCAGACCCAATTTAAACCAAGGTCAGGTGATCTCATTAATCGGTCGTAGTGGCATAGGAAAGACGCAGCTCTTTAAAATCCTTTCAGGCCTCAACAAGCCTACCACAGGCAAGGTGCTCATAGGAGAAGACTTACATCCCGTACAAGCGGGAGAGGTAGGCATCATCCCCCAGAACTACATATTATTCAACCACAGAAGCATATTTTCCAATTTGAAACTGGGCTTGGACAATTGTGAAAAGCCGCATACAGAAGAAGAGAAGAAGACCATCATACACGAGCATGCAAAGTTGTTTGACCTCGAGCAACATTTGAACAAATACCCGCAGCAACTCTCCGGTGGACAGAGGCAACGAGTAAGTATCATACAACAAGTGCTTACTGGCAATAAGTTTTTACTATTTGACGAGCCTTTTTCTGGTCTTGACGCCCTCATGATCGACAAGGTCACAGATCTTTTGCTCAAAGTATCTTTGTTGCATGAGCATAACACTTTGATCATCGTGAGCCATGATATTGAGAGCTGTTTGGCCATCTCAGACACCGCATGGATCATTGCCAACCAGCAAGGTCAGCAAGGCGCTACCATCACCGAAATGATAGACCTTGTCCATCTGGGCCTCGCTTGGCGCAGCGACATTAGACTCGACAAGCAGTTCATTGAGCTAGTGGCCAATATGAAGTATAAGCTGTAGACAGCGTATGTTTATAAAAACAAAGCTCCCCACTGAATGAGACCAGCGGGGGGCTTTGTTTTAAAAGCTTCAACTGCCTTTCAATTTCGTAAACTCTTAACAATTTAAACACATCGGCTTCTTGCATGTTTTGCCTTTGTGGAATATATTTGAATTATAAAATCACTTTTTAATCAATAAACCCTACACAAACTCGAGACCCTTCAGCAGATACCTTAGCGCACATTTTGATAAAACTACTGTATCCTCAAAAGCTCCAAAGTAGGTAAAACGTAAAAAATCATGGAGACATTAAAAGAAACAATTGCACCATTGCTTGACAAAGCACTATTGATCAATCTTTTTGACGAAGAAGAGACTTTGCATGTAATCGATTGGATGCAGATCGAAGACGAACACGATGAGCTAGTAGACAAGATGGAAGGTATGAGCGATGAAGAAGCCGAAGCCTACCTGAACAGCAATGAAAGTGCCTTGATGCAAATCTGTGACTACTTTATGGACGATGAATGCCTGGACCGGGTAGAAAACGGAGAGTGGTTGCCTTTTGGTTTGCTAGGCCTTACTTACAAGCCAAGTAGCTATGCTGAAATGGGCAATGGAGGTATGTTACTTTTTGACATCAGCGAAGACGAAGAAAACCCTGCGATCATTCTCTATAGAGACGGTAACGAAGAAGTATTGGCAGAGAGCCTTCAAGAATTGGTGATCAACGAGGTTGAAGCACAATAGTGCCTGCCACAAACCTTTCAACTAAAGAAATTCAGCATTAATACAAAAGTCCAAGTGTAATCCACTTGGACTTTTTTGTGTCACTATATTATCTCGTTTATTTAATTTTTTTGTTGGCAGGTCTAAATTGTTTCTTAAAATCTTCTCATTAGATACTCAAATCGTATAATGAGAACATAAAATAACCTGAATTCGGGATAAGGAATTGTTTATGAGCCGACGCACTGTGGGC
>CAMFLX010000009.1 GCA_945957555.1 uncultured Cytophagales bacterium | reverse complement strand
GTATCGAAATGAATTTGATTAGCATTTTGTCGTAGTAAATTTCTAATGCGTATTCCGGGTTTAAGCTTTATGATTTGAGTATAATAGCAATATTCAAAAAGTATCAGGTTACTATTTAATAATAACAAAACAGCCTCAACATTCATAGGATTAAACTTAGAAAAACTTTAACTTTATGTTTTCGTTTTTAACTACTTATGAGGCTACGCATACTATTTACGTTGATTTTACTGGGAGTACAACTATCATCGGCACAATCGACCGATAAACCCCAATTTGAATCCAAAATATTGTGGGTAAAGGTGAAGCCCGAATTTAAAGAGGCTTTTGCCACAGCTACCATAAAGCACAATAAATCACTAAAGGACAATGGACTCTCACAGATCAATTCCTTGATCAATCCTACATTGTTAAACTTACACGAAAAAATAAAATCTCTTCGTCTCAAAAATGGCCCCAGAAAAGCAAGTGGTATAGATCTCGGCCTATATTTCAGTTTGAATTTCACAGAGGAAGTCTCTTACATAACTATCAAAAAACTTAAAGCTTCGGGCTATTTTCAAGAAGTGGAGCAGGTTGCACAAGTCGTACCTATGTACATGCCTAATGACGAACTGGTGGACACGACTAAAGCATACAATGCTTCAGATCTGAAACTTATCAATGCATACAAAGCTTGGGACATAGAAAAAGGTGATACCAGTGTAGTGATAGGTGTAGCTGATTTGGGAGCAGATTACACACATATAGACCTCAAAGACAATATTGCATACAACTTCAAAGACACATTAGATGGTATTGACAATGACAATGATGGATATGTAGATAACTTCTTAGGTTGGGATTTCGCACAAAACGATTATGACATCATGACCGATCCTCAAGCCAAACCTCATGGCACTTATGTATCTGGCGTTTGTTCGGCAACTCCTGACAATGATACCTTACTTTGTGGCTCCGGCTTTAACTGTAGGGTGATGCCTTTAAAGATTTCATCTCAAGGAGCTATCTTTCTTGATGCAGCGTACAATAGTATCCTTTATGCAGCCATGAAAGGACTAAAAATCATTAATTTGTCCTGGACTGAAGGTTCGGGTTATTCACAAATTCATCAAGACATCATCAATACTGCGGTATTGGACTATGATCTTGCAGTAGTGGCAGCGGCTGGTAATACCCACGCAAATATAAGCTTCTATCCCGCAAGCTATGAACATGTATTGTCAGTGGCTGGCACCTATGGCAATTCCTTTTGGGATGCCGCAACATATTCAAACCATGTAGACCTATCTGCACCAAGTGTCATGCAAATCTTGGACAATGGCAATAAGATCGCCTTTGATGGTGGCTCCTCATTCTCTTCCCCTATGGTTGCTGGAGCTTTAGGCCTAGTACGATCTAAATACCCAGATCTTGATGCTATTCAAGCGATGGAAAGATTACGAATGGCAGGTACCCGACTAGATACTATGCCTCAATACAAAGACTTCAAATATCTGTATGGTAGAAGGTTGGATATGTATGCAGCTCTTGCAGGCAATCCCATATCGGTGAGGTTAACACGAATGAATCCATATACATCGAATGGTTCAAACCTCATGATCGGTGACACGGTAAATATAGATATGACTTTCACCAATTATCTAAAACCTACGAGTTCAGGTTGTTTTGCTAAACTTAAATGCGACTCTTCTTTTATTCAACTGCTAGATTCTTCTTTAGTCCTAGGCAGTTTAAACACTTATGATTCTTTAAGAAATAAAAAATCATTCCGATTCGTGGTGGGCAAGTCAGCACCAGAGCTAAGTTCTGTAAAATTCCTCCTAGAATACATAGACGAAAGCAATGATTATTATGACTATCAGACATTTGCTATCAACAATATAAATATCAATTACCTAGACCTTGATACCAACAATATTACACTTTCAATCATCAACAATGGCAGAATCGGATATGCGGACCAAGACGCGACCATAGGTTCGGGTATGGAGTACCTCAAAGCCAATAACTCACTATATGAAGGAGGTCTCATACTGGCTACAGATGCAGGTAAGCTATCAGACTGTGTAAGAGAAATTGACTATCCCAAGGCCGATTTTAAGAAAACCCAAAATGTCAAATATCTCAATTCAGGACTAGCCGACAGGCACATTGTATCTGAATATGTGGATACCAACGCAAATGGCGTAAAAATAGCGGTGACACAAAACTCATTTGCCTGGAAAGATGCCAACAATAAGAATCAAGTGATTATAGAGTATAAACTTAAAAACATTTCTGGCACTAAAATCAACAGACTTAATGCTGCCGTATTTACCGATTGGGATATCCCTAGTCTAGGCACCAAAGATGCTTATGCCTATTTGAAAAATAAGGTCATTTGGGATTCTACGAATTTACTTTCTATTGCATATAACACCCTTTCTAATGGACTATATATTGGCTCCAAGATCCTTACAGGCCAGAAACCTATTTTTGCAGCATTAGAAAACAAAAACATAAATGGCAAATTTACTGATACGGCGAAGCTTCAACTACTCAATGCAGGTATTAGCTCCACAAAGGCTGGCCAAAACTCCTCACTCGGTGTAGATATCAGTACGATCATAGGAGTTACCATAGACAGTTTAGACATTAACCAAACACAAACATTTGCTATATCCTATCTAGTAGGCACTGATATACTGAGCCTTCAAAGCTATGGCAATAAAGCACTGCTCCGATATAAGCAAATAAGAACATCCTTAGAGCCAAATCCAATCACCGCAACCGTGTGTAAAAATATGGACCTAGTACAAAAAGTAGGTTCAGGTACTATATACAAATTTTACAAAACCGCGTCGATGAGTGATTTCATCAAATCTGATTCACTGATAAGGATTACAAAAATAGAGAAAGACACCACTTTTTATGTAACCAATCATGATAATGTATTTGAAAGTGCCCCAGCCGTGGTAAAGATAAGTGTTGACAAATTAAGTGCCACTGATTTCAACATCATAGACGTCGGTTTTGGAAAATACTTGTTTTATACCAACCAATCATTTAAATATATTACTTGGCACACAGGAGATGACTCTGTGGGATATATGAATAATTACATTCATGAGTATAATACTAATGGTACTTATATAGTCAAGCTCATACTTGAAGGCAATAACGGGTGCAAAGACTCCTCAAATATAGTACTTAAGGTGAGTAATGTACTGTCATTGATTGTCAGTGATATTATTTCTGACGAGATAGAACTTTATCCAATCCCCACCAAAGACAGGCTCTACGTAGAGATCCCAGACAATATGCAGGCCAGCATCCATGCTACTCTTACTAATTTGATTGGGGTAGACATTGGCGAAAAATATGTACTTAAGAACGGCAAGAACTTCATTGATGTATCGCACCTTGCGAATGGCATTTATTTTATCAATATTTTTGTTGGAGGCAAGGCCTATAAATACAAGTTTGTAGTCGCTTAATTTTTTAATATGTCAATCAAAACCGCAGAAATCATTACTATAGGTGATGAAATCATGATCGGCCAAATCACCGATACAAACACACAATTTCTGTCTGCAGAACTCAATAAACTCGGCATACAGGTCATTCGTAAATCATCCATTGGGGATATAAAATCCGACATCATCAACCTACTCAACGAATCATTCAGCAGGGCAGACTTGGTTGTGACCACTGGTGGACTTGGTCCCACAAAAGATGATATTACCAAGCATACTATATGCGAGTATTTCAATTCAAAACTCATAATTCATGAGCCTACACTTGAACGTTTGCGTCTATTCTTTGAAAAAAGAGGAAGAGAACTTTCAGAGACCAACAAACAACAGGCCTACGTCCCTGAAATATGCCAAGTCATAGAAAATTTCAACGGCACCGCCCCCTGTATGTGGATCGAGAAAGATCACAAAATTTTGGTTTGCCTCCCAGGTGTACCTTACGAAATGAAAGCACTTGTACTTGGTGGGGTTTCAGAAAAGTTAAAACACAAGCTTTCTCATCAAAAAATTTACCATAAAACAATACTGACTGCGGGCATTGGCGAGTCTATGTTATCGGATTTAATTGCAACATGGGAAGCGCAATTACCACAACACATCAAACTAGCCTATCTGCCTTCTTATGGATCGGTGAGGCTTCGGCTCAGTGCAATAGGATCAGACACCACCCAATTAGAACTTGAGGTAACGAATCATTTCAATAATGTGTACTCACTTATAGATGAATATATCGTTAGCAAACAAGTAGATACCATTGAAGAGGCTATTGGGGAATTGCTTCTCAAAAGAGGACTGTCTATAACGACAGCAGAAAGTTGTACGGGTGGTGGTATCGCTGCACAAATCGTCAGTGTATCAGGAAGTTCTCAATATTTCAAGGGCAGCGTGGTTGCGTACAGCAATGAAATAAAAATCAGGGTATTAGGTGTGGAAGAACAGACACTTCAAAAATTTGGTGCCGTGAGCGAAGAATGTGTGATGGAGATGGCACAAAATCTCACCAAGTTCATGAAATCAGACATTGGAATAGCAGTAAGTGGCATTGCTGGCCCTGCTGGGGGGAGTACTGAAAAACCGGTAGGAACGATCTGGTTGGCTTGCTCTAACGGAAACAAAACTATTACCAAAAGACTATTGGGTACCAGTATCAGAGAGGCCAATATCAAATTAGCCACAAATCAAGCTCTTTACTTAGCATGGAAATTTATATCTGAGACAAATAGCTTACAGTGAGGCAACACTGTTCCTTTTGTATTTAGTAAATTAGTAATGAGCTCGTTTATATTTGGTCGATATTTTCACTAACTTTGTCAAATACCCCGTTTAGAAGAATACATTTTTTACATATAAACAATAGACACATGAGAAAATTACATTTACTCGTATTATCAATTTTATTGCTTCAGAGTACTGTTGCACAAAAGTATTTAAAAATAACAAATGGTTATAGCAGTGTACAAATCAAAATAAGCGCTGACCAATCAAGTAAATTATATTACGTTTTATATAAAGTTGCTCCAACCACCGACCCCACACCTACAGAATTAAAAACATTAGCAGGAAATGCCACTACAACTAATATTGAGAGAAAAGGGACTGTATCTATAGTTGCATCTTCAGTTGGTGACACATTAACTCAAAGTCTGATCAATATCCCTAACGTAACCTCTAACACTCCAAAGATTCTATATATGTATACCGTATATGAAAATAGTACAGGAACTTTGGAAACGATTGCCAAACAAACGCTAACATTTAAAAGAAAACAACCGGCATACACGTTTCAATCCACCACATTAAGTGCTACCAGCTTAACAACCGTAAACTATTTGGTTTATTTACCTGAAAGCTATTACCACGATAATAAAAACAAGAAATATCCACTCATTGTCTTCTTTCACGGCGATGGACAAAAAGGAGACAATGTTGATCAAGTTCGAACAGATGCTCTCCCGAACTATTTAGATGGAACACTAAATATTGACTTTATAGTAGTCTCTCCACAACAAAACGGTTGGAAACAAACTTGGACGATTCCCTCATTTGTAGACGAACTTGTTACATTAACAAAGTCAACTTATAGAGTTGATTCAGAAAAAATCTATGGCATAGGATGTAGCGGCGGCGGTGGCGGACTTTATACCTATAGCTCAAAGTATCCAAACACTTTTTCAGGAATGAGCCCAATGTCTGGCGTGAACTCACTCACAATTCCTGATGAATATTGTGCTATGAAGGAGATTCCTTTCTGGGGCTTCCATAGCTCGCAAGACAATACAATTAATATGAACAATCTCGATGTGGTAATGAATAGCCTTAATACTTGTGGACCCATTATACCCTTAAAAAAAACAATTTATAAGGGCAATATTCATGACTGTTGGCAGTATCCCCTTAAACAAGATTCGCTATATAGGTATTTCCTTGCCAGGAATTATTCAAACAAAAAAAATGATGTGACACCCATAGCTTTCGACACCAACCTTACGGTATCTAAGGATGCCTCAGGACGTGCCCTCATCAACTTCCCTGCATTGGTTAATAACTCTGAATTCGAATATTTCTGGTATCAAAAAAGTGGATCGGATGTTTTGCTTACGGATCAAGACACAAGAACTCCTTCATTGTTAAACCCAAATACTGGAGGTGTTTACAAATTCAGACTCATCCTTAAAAAACCGAATGGTAACACCAATTACAGAGATGTAGTGGTTACTATATCCAATGTGGTTACATCCATCGATAAAGAAATAAATATGGAAAAACCATTTAAAAACTGGTTTCTTTATGATATATCAGGCACAAAAATAAGGGAAGGAAGCGACTCCAAGGTCAATTTATCCAATCTCAACAATGGAGTTTATATCATCAACAATGAAGATGGACAATTCAAAATTTTTATTCATTAATGTGTTCAATTTTAAACCTTAGGTAATATGAACTTACATTTTTCAAAAAAGTAGATGCCCCCATTGAAAAAGATTAAATACTTACTTTTTTTAAGAGATGTATTATTTCTTTCACTTACAGCTATAGGTGGGCCCAATGCCCACCTTGCTACAATGCTTGCGCTACTCATAAATAAACGTAAGTACCTTACCGAAGAGGAATTTTTTGAGCTTCAGGCACTGTGCCAAATGCTACCAGGTCCTACATCAACGCAAACAATAGTAGCAGTCGGCTATAAACTAGGAGCTGCAAGACTAGCTTATTTAACGCTAATCATTTGGTGCTTGCCAGCCGTTTGTATTATGACTGTGGCAGCCTTTCTTTTCAGGCTATTACCTCCTTCTAGCAACCATTTTATAGAATTCGTAATTCCTGTGGCGGTAGGCCTAGTAGCATACTCATCTTATACAATTGCAAACAAAGTGGTATCAAGCAATATCGGAATTGTAATGATGGTGATAGTAACTATTTTTTGCTTTTACTTCCGGTCCCCTTGGCTTAACCCAATTTTAATCTTAAGTGGAGGACTCATTACCTCGTTCAGCTATAAAAAATTCGCTCCCGAGGAAAAGCAACCATTCAATATCGCATGGGCCAACTTCTTTTTATTTGTTGGAGTTTTTGTTTTCGCGTTAGCTCTTGGTGCTCTTACCGACTGGAAACTGGTAAAAGTATTCCAAAATTTTTACCGATCCGGCGCACTAGTATTTGGTGGAGGTCAAGTACTTATTCCTATGCTACATACCGAATTTGTGGAACTTAAGAGTAAAGCATGTATGACAGGCCAAGAGTTTCTCGCTGGCTATGCTTTTTCCCAAGCCGTACCTGGCCCAGTATTTTCATTTTGCTCTTATATCGGAGTATTTGCTATGAAAAATAATCCTTTTTATATGCAACTGCTTGGAGGTCTAGTGGCTGCCGCAGGCATTTTTTTACCAGGTACATTTTTAATTTTCTTTATTGTACGGTTTTGGACTCAGCTTAAGGCCTACAGACCGATCAAAGCATCATTGGAGGGTATTTTGGCTGTTAGTGCGGGGTTAGTTCTCTCCTCAGCGTTGGTATTCCTTTCTACAATTCAAACTAACTATTTATTCAATTACATCATTATTATGGCTACAATCATAATAATGGCCACACAGCGAATATCACCCGCCCTACTTGTAATTACAGCTTTTATACTAGGACTTATTTTCTAATACTATTATTTATTAATCGTTTTGTAGAATATTTTCAGAGCTCCCAATTTGATTCAGAATGGTGCACTAACTTCGCAAAAACATTACAATCGAGTATGGAAACAGACAATACTGAGGAAGTAAAAGAGCAAATGACCGAATATTATTTAAAAATATTCAAAAGTTTCTTTTATTCTTCACTAATTATTACGATTTCGCTATGTGTAGGCATTCTTGGATATCACTATTTTGCGGATTTATCTTGGATAGACTCGCTATTAAATGCCTCCATGATACTCACAGGTATGGGACCTGTAACGCCCATGTACACTACCTCTGGGAAGCTATTTGCGTCCATGTATGCTTTATTCAGTGGAATTGCCTTTCTAAGCACCATTGCAGTATTCATTTCACCAATCTTGCATCGGTTCATGTGCAAATTACATTTGGAAAACGACAATTAAGTTAAAATCAACTTTCCAGTTCGTCGTTGAGGCGATGCAACTCTTCTAAAAATTCATCGCGCACTACTTTTGCAGACAGGTTTTCATTCTCTATGGTTAAGAACAGGTCCCAAGAATCTCCTCCCAAATTTCGTTTTATATCTAATAAATATTGATAAGCAGGAGTCTTTTGCTCCACATCGGGGATATCCATACGATTCAAAGCACGGCCAATAAAATGAGTAATTCCCTGTACATAAGCCATTTGTTTATCATGTTCCTCAACAGTACGTTCAAGCACTTTTAGTTGCAACCTATTTTGGAACAAATTGATGAGCATTTTAACAGTTCCCTCCTTATGCCTTTTTGGACAAAGTACAAAATTAAGCCCTTGAATACCATTCTTACCCGACTGGGGACCAAAGAGTGGGTGTGTACCTACTATTTCACAAGTTTGAGGAAGATTCGCTTCCATGAGCGCAATAGGTTTTACTTTCACTGAAGACACATCCATAACAAGCGCTTTAGGATTAACCTTATTACCATTTTCTATGAGAAACTGTTCTAAGTATTGAACTGGAATCGCGAGAATGATCACTTCTTTCGAAAGTACTTCAGCCAAAGTACCAACATGCAGCCCCAAAGCTGTTACCTCCTCTTCATAATAATCTCTAGTATCAAATACCGTAACCGAATCGAAATGAGGCTTCAAATGGGGAATAAAAAATTTTCCAAAATTACCAAAACCGACAAAACCCAAATCCTTCATAAACCCAATAAAACTGTTTTCAGTTATGCTCTTCTGTATTCAAGCCCCCATCCTGCAAAGGCACAGATTCTTCCGTACTCACTTTCTCATCAGACACAGTTACAACCTCAAAATTTTCTTTCAAATACGATTTATTTTTAATAATAATCCAAATCACAGAACAGAAGATACATGCATCTGCAAAATTAAAAATAGGCCAAAGGGATAATTGGTACCCACCTACAAGTGGCCATTGGCTTGGTAATTCCAAATCACAAATATGGATATAAAACATATCAATGACTTGACCATTGAACAACTTAAACGGCTTATTGGCCAATGCATTGTTCACAAAAGGAAGGACTCCATAGAATACACAATCAAGTATATTACCAACAGCCCCACCTAACACCGCCCCTACAGACCACAAAAAACCAGGCTTCCCTCCTTTTTTAAAGCATCTATATAAATACATCGATATCGCCACTGATGCTCCTAATCTGATAAGAGTAAGCACTGTTTTGAAATAATCGGTTTGATTAGGATCATTCTCGACACCAGAAAGGGCTCCAAAAGCCATTCCATCGTTCGTGGTATAGAACAATGTAAAAAAATCCCCAATAACATGCACCTGACCATAGTAACCTGGTTCCATGTAAAAATGGACTAACATCTTAATGATTTGATCAATAACAACCAATATAAATGCAAAAATGAAATATTTGTATACTTTCATTGTATGATACCCAATATACCTTGTGGGCTTTAATGTGATAAATCTTATTTGAAATCATCTGAACATACCAATGCTAGTATATTCTGACAGAAGTTTAATATACTAAGCGACAATTTCCTTACCTTTTAGTGCATTTACAGCCAAACTCAATCGATTAGAAGTTTCGTTAGCTCCCAGTATTTCAATAATCTGCATGAGGTCAGGCCCCGCAGGTTGCCCAGTCAATGCCACACGAAGCGACTGCATTACTTTACCAATCTTTACACCTTTTGCATCGAGCATATTATGTAGCAAATGTTTAGCTTCGTCAGCAGTAACATTTGTCTGAGCTTTGAGCAATTGAGCAAATTCCTGAATAAGTGATGCGGTCTCTTGTGTCCATTTAGATGAAATTACTTGATCATCGTATTGAGTCGGTCTTTTAAAGAAATAAATAGCTTCATTGCCAAAATCTTTAGGGAACGTTACACGCTCTTTCATAAGCCCACAAATCTTTGGAGCCAATTCATCAGACACTTCTATCCCTTGATTCTTCATTTCAGCTTTCAAAAAAAACGCCAATTCTTCATCAGTTTTTTTTCTGACATACTGTTGATTATACCATTTAGCTTTGGCTATGTCAAATTTAGTCCCCGACTTGCCTATTCTTTCTATATCAAATACCTTAATAAGCTCTTCCATACTATAGATCTCTTGGTCTGTCCCTGGATTCCAGCCCAAAAACGCTAAAAAATTCACCATAGCATCAGGTAAATAGCCTTCCTCTTTAAAACTTGCAACCTCTGTTACTTGACCGTCCTTTTCTTCCATCCACTTTAAAGGAACAACAGGAAATCCATACTGTGCAGCTTTACGTTTACTCAGTTTACCTTCTCCATCAGGATTGAGAATAAGAGGTAAGTGAGCAAACGCAGGCATAGTACTCTCCCATCCCAAAAACTTATATAAAAGTATATGTAACGGAGCTGAAGGCAACCATTCTTCACCTCTGATTACATGGGTAATTTTCATGAGATGATCATCAACTACGTTTGCCAAATGGTAAGTCGGCATACCATCACTCTTCATTAGTACTTTATCGTCAATAGCTGAAGAGTGCACCATTACCCACCCTCGGATCATATCATTTAGTCTAATCTCTTCTTTTCGTGGAACTTTAAGCCTAATTACATAAGATACTCCCGCCGCTAACAAATCCTTAACTTCCGACTCAGGAAGAGTCAGGCTGTTCTTCATACTATTCCTTGTTATTGAGTTATATGCTGGAGAAACCACTTTCGCAGCCTCTAACCTTTTACGCATGGCGTCAAGTTCCTCTGGAGTGTCAAACGCATAATACGCATTGCCTTCTTCAACGAGTTTCATCGCATATTGCATGTACATAGGCTTACGCTCAGACTGACGATAAGGCGCACAATCGCCCCCATCCCAAGGACTTTCGTCCAGCTTAATACCAGCCCACTCTAGAGCCTCTTTAATATAATCTTCGGCACTTGATACGAAACGAGTTTGATCTGTATCCTCTATCCTCAAGAGCATTTTCCCGTTATGCTTTTTCGCAAACAAATAATTGTATAAGGCTGTGCGCACACCACCTATATGTAATGCACCTGTTGGGCTAGGCGCAAACCGTACCCTTACTTCTCTATCCATGATTCCTATTTTGACCTGCAAAAATACTAAGATAATCCTTTTGTTTGTCAAAAAAATTAAGCCTGTTGAAAACTAATTCTTGAATTTAACTTGATTTGAATTAATAATTTCTTAATATGTATTCAATTGTACTTTTCCAATACAAATTGAGTGGAAACCACTAGAAATGAATACTAATTTTTGCATTAATTTTTTTAATCCATATTTATCCACATTTCTTGGATATTACAAAATAGATTCAACAATTTGAATATCAAAAACTTAAAACAAAACAACAAACTTGTGTGGATAAGTGTGGAAAACTGTGGATAAGTTTTTCTATAAAAAAGCTTGCAATGGCAATTGAATTTTTTTCATACCACAACTGTCTCTTTTAAATATTTTTAAACATCTGATAATGAAATATTAAGAAAATATGAAGAGAACTGAATCAATATATATTCACTTTTTTTTCTATATTTATATCTAAAACAAACCAAACTATTCATACACATTGAACAAGTCAAAACTCTATTTAGTTATTTTTTTCTTTATGCTCTTCTGCAAGTCAGAGGCCACGCATATAGTTGGAGGCGTAATTCACTATAGATATTTACAAAAAGGTGAGTATGAAATTACATTAAAGGTATATAGAGATTGTATCAATCCCAACAATGCATTATTTGATTCACTGGCTTATATTAGCGTATTTAGTGGCACTACTTCTTACTTATATACCTCAATATTTGAAAACCCAGAAATCACCACCCTACCATTAAACCAACCAGATCCTTGTGTAGGTTTGCCTAAAGATGTTTGTGTACAACAGGCAATTTATAAAAGCACCTTATCGCTCCCCCCAAATGACAAAGGATATACCCTTATGTATCAAAGATGCTGCCGTAACGCAACCATTAGAAACATCTCAAATCCATTAACAGTTGGAGCCACTTATAGCGCTTTTATTCCAGACAGCAATAGTGTTAAAATAAACAGTAATCCTGTATTCATAAGTCTCCCACCTGTATTCTTATGTAATAATGTACCTTTTTCATATAATCACGCCGCAACTGATATTGACGGCGACTCTTTGGCTTACAAATTCTGCAGTCCTAATATTGGGGGAGACACCACCAATTCCGGAGCCAAACCTTATTTTGCAGATCCATTCGTAACAGATGTACCTTGGACTGGGGGATTCAGTGCAAGCTATCCAATACCCTCAAATCCCTCCTTGGTACTTAATGTTAACACTGGCAAACTAACAGGAACACCTACAGCACTGGGACAATACGTCGTGGGAGTATGTGTTGAGGAATATAGAAATGGAAAAATGATCGGCTTTTCAAAGAGAGATTTTCAGTTCAATGTCGTAAACTGCCCACCCAAACCTACAGCAGTACTCCCAGACAGAGTAAAACATTGCGGATTTGATGTTTCCTTTATCAATAAGAGCATCAATGCTAGCAAGTACGATTGGGATTTTGGCGTGGCTACAGATAACTCCGACAAGTCTAACTTATTTCAACCACATTTTACATATCCTGGAGTTGGGACATATACAGTACAACTCATCATCAATAATGAAACCATCTGTGCTGATACAGCCACAACAATTGTGGATGTATACAAAAAAGTAGTGGGTACAAATTTTGACACCAAAGACGTCTGTATCAACGAATCGGTGGTAGCCAACGACCTTTCGGTCCTCAACGAAGGTACCGTACAAAAACGAAAATGGAGCATCATGCCCGATGGTATCATACAATATGATCAAACAACCACTACTTTTTTAGCGGCCGATCCTGGATCAAAAAAACTAAAACTTGTCGTGGAAAATGAATATGGCTGCACAGATAGTACTGAAAAAGACATCCAAATATTCCCATTGCCAACGGTTGACATCATGGGGGATCCCTTCATATGTAGTAATGAAACAAAAAACTATGAAGTTAAAGGCAATTTTTCAACTTTTAAGTGGAAAAATAACCCCGCATTAAGTTGCTTAAACTGTAACCCAACAACAATCAAAGGGACAACCCCTCAAAAATTTTATGTAAGTGTAATAGGCACAAATAACTGTACCAACACAGATTCCATTGAGATATCAATCCCTTCAATAACTGCTACAGTAACTCCCAATAGTACGATATGCTATGATAATGATTTCCAGCTTTATGCTTCAGGTGGCCTCAGTTATAAATGGTTTCCTTCCACAAACCTAAGTTGTTCTGATTGTTCCAATCCAAAGGTTAAAATCAAAACAAATAGTGTGTTTAATGTAGAGATTTCTGATCAATATAAATGCAAAGATACGGCGAGTATCAACCTTACTGTTAGACCTAAAATACAAAGCAACATTGCTCCCATAACACCTAAGTGCTTTGGAAAGTCAACACAAATTACACTCACAGCTCCACAAACTAAAAACGTGGAATGGAATCCATCCTCATTGCTATCTTGCCAAAACTGTTATACCCCTACTACACAGGCACTTTATAAATCTCAATTATTTTATGCTCTGCTTACTGACAACAACTCTTGTACATTAACCGATAGTGTTTTAGTACAAATCTATGATAGGCAAATAAATCTAGGAGACAGTGCAGAGATCTGCTATGGAGACAGTATTAGTATAAATTTGGGAAATGTAAATGTTTTGGGATGGACTCCATCTGAACTATGTCAGAACTGTTCTAAGCAAAATTTAAAACCTAAAGACTTTACTCAATATAAAGCCGTCGTACTCGACCAGAATAACTGTACATACTCTGATACCTTAAACGTAAGGGTAAGGAAACAATTTCCGATTTTCGATTTCGAAATCAATAATGGCCGCTGTTTTGACTCTCCAGTATTCTTAAAATCTCAAATAAGCAATATCGATCGCGTATGCTTTACTAAAATACACTACAATTGGGAATTTGGAGATGGCACTAAAGACAGCTCAGCGCACCCTAGTCATTATTATACATCAGATGGGACAAAAGTGATAACATTACAACTCAAAAACGTTCCTGATACACTCTCTAAAGAAATAATTCTCGCTCATCCTGACTCTTGCTTAAAAAACATTTATATTCCCAACGCGTTTACCCCAAATAACGATGGATCCAATGATGTACTATATGTAAGGGGTATAAACATAAGAAAAATAGAATTTCATTTGTACAATAACTTAGGAGAAAGGGTATTTCATGCATCAAACCTACATACCGGTTGGGATGGTATTTTCAACGGTGAGAAACAAACTTCTCAAGTATTTGTTTACCATTGCGATGCCACCTTTTGGGATGGCTCTACAACTCACAAAGAAGGCAACGTAACCCTGATAGAGTAAATACGAATCAATTCATTTTAAGATATCGGTAACCGATTAGTTGGTCAGTTCTGCTACCAAAAGGCGTGTAGTAAACAAACACCTCATAATAATTGTTTGATTGCGAAAAATCACCTTCTATCAATGAATGATCAGCCTGTTTCGTCTTAGGATTCAACGTAACGTATTCATAGTTGTAATACCCTTGCTTCAACCGAGTACGAAGCCTATATGCCCCTTTCTTCTCATCATAGACAAGCTGAAACTTAGGATCCACTTTCCAATCAGTAAGCTCTCCAAATAAATAGATAGGCTCCTCATATTTCTGATCAGTTTTCAAGGTAAAATTCACCCAACTATAATCACCATCAGCCATTCCATCATTAGTCTCTTGCTTGTAAATCGCAAACCAACCATTCATATCGGGAGTCAGCACATAACCAATATCTTTCTTGGGCCTATCATCCATTACGAAAACTTCATAACTTTTAGAATCCAATAAAATATTATTGATATTCAATCGACTGCTCACTAAACTTCTTGTATCAAAGGCTCTATATTCATTGCCAGCAGGGAACGCCAACTCATTATTAAAATATCTATAATCAAGTAATCTCTCAGCCTCCTGATAGTACAATGGCTTAATGTTAAATTTTGCATTGTCCCAACGACCATTTTGCCTAATCACAACTTTTAGATCATTAGCGTTCTTAATATCATACGATGGGTAGGACAGCACTAAATCCACCGACTGATGTGTAAATCTTTTATCGCCAGCTCCATATTGCATAGTGACGCCAACATTCACCAAATTTTCATAAACCACAAATCTCCTCGTAATAACAACATCGTTAATGTCTCCATCACGATATACAACTAAGACATAATTTCCTGAAAGCTTAACTTTAGGCACTTGGAATGTATAATGTATATAAGACTGTAATGTATTACTAGAATATGTATATTGATTGAAATTAAATTCATTATAAACATTTAAAAATTGTAAATCTTGAAGTGTGGATTGTTTCCAAGAACCATCGCAATTGATTATTCTGGCATAATAATCATTAAACTCATCACCTAACTCATCAAACTTCAAAGTGAGCACTTGAGACTGTGCTAAACTAATCACTGGGGCAAGAAACATATCATTGAGCTGACCAGAATTAGGAAACAGTAAAACCGTTTTTATTTTAGAGTCATAAATTTCATCATCGAGCTTGTACTCTACCGCAATAGCTCTCTGAATAAACAAAAAGCCAACTAAGGCAAAAACAAGTTTTTTCGTATTATAAAGGTTTCGATAGATAAGAAGCATTATTCATTCATTTTTTGCCATTCAGACAAAGGAATCATACGGTCCTCACCCTTGTCGTAAACAGATATTTCCTTTGATTTTTTATTTACATAAAATTCGTATTCAGAAACGAAGTTAGTATCAATAATCTGTCCAAATTTCACAGAAAAGAGGGTATCACCTTTATTGTCAACAATCTTAGTTTTTAATGGACCCTTATTCATACCCTTAAGATCCGTGTTTGCATGAACGATCTGTGGGAGATTTCTCAATTTATTCTCATAGATCTTATATTCATTTTCCAACACGCGTGGCTTGATATCAGGATTATTCGGAGTCTTAATCGTTGAAGAATCTATCTTAGGAACATAAGTTTTGGGCATAGTGTCCGTTTCCGTGTCACAAGCCACTAAAAATACTGAAATCACAACCAAATTGATCTTTACGCCCATTATCTCAATCTTTCAAAAGCATCCTTTACAGTCTTTTCATCTCTTCTTATAAAACGAGAGGAGATCATATTTAATATTAAACATATCGCTGGTACAAAAAAACCAAAACCGTATGAAGACTTCGCCCCTATCATTAACTTAGCATACTTATCGGTAAAACCAGATTGGCTATAAATCATAGCAGCCAACAAAGAAAGGTATATAAATGTATTAAACAATGACAGTTTCAATTGTAAGGTTCTATTTTTATAATTTATAATCGTAAACGAAGTAGAAAGTAATGCCAAGGCAGCTATTCCTGCAACCAATAAATTAAAATTTCCTCCGGCAGCAGTCCCCGCTACGTTCTGTACCTTCGTGCCTAGAGCCCCAAAAACAATTGTAGTCAGCTCATTCTTTATTATAAAAATTGGAACAAAATATAGTACAACTGTAAACACAATCATTGCAAACAACAAAACCGTCTGTATTCTTTGTAACATCTTTAACTTTTTTATGCAAAATAAGTTATTTTTCTGAAATTTGTCCTCAGGCACTAAATTTAAATTACAATGTCAAAATTTACTAAATTTCTAGTACTTTTCATAACCCTCATAAGTTTTCTAACCTATCCTCAAATCCAAATTATACTAGGATCAAAAGCAGAAAAACATATATTCGAAGGCGAAATCAAGGAAAAAAATGGAAAACTGCTCGCTAATGGTTGCCATCACTATAGTGCCATAGAAAAAGGTACTGCCAGAATTATATCTAACACCGAAAAAAAGAACACAAATGGAATATTTAAAGCAAAAGTAGAAATCTATTACAAAACCAAACAAATATGGATTAAAAAAGTTTCGAACGGTGGCTATTCAACATTCTTTCCAAAAATCTGGAGTATCAGCAAAACAAAGCAAGAAATTTTGACTGCTTACAAAAATAAGGTAAAAGTACCCAGCACCAACAACGAGTACAGGGCATATTGCAGTAATAATATTGAAGTAAGGATGTATCTCAAAGATAATGGAGAAATTATCTCTGCGTTCCCAGCAGATTGGGAACAATAAACTCGAAGAACAATACCAAGAACTATTGCTTATGCAAAAATAAACTTTGTAATTTGCATACATTTTGAAATAATATGGCTCTAAAATACAAATTTACGGATTGGAAAGGAGAAAAAAGGGTAGAAGTTGAAAAGCCTTACGACATGCTAAATGATATCTCCAATTGTAGTTCAGCGCATCTTAATGAGTCAATCATAAACTTGCAAAAAGTAATTAATGGAGAACTAGATTATTGGTCTTGGGGAGGTTCAGATTTCTGCACTATCGATTCAGCAGAATTAGAAAGTATGATATTTTATGAATTTGGAGAAAAAGATACTGTCATTGATACCAAAGAACTGCTCAAATTAATAACGGAATATAAAGAAATTAGAAAAAAATAAATATGAAAATAGCTTTAGGTGGTGACCATGCCGGTTTTGAATATAAATCAAAATTAATAACTTTTTTAACGAATCAAGGACATGAAGTTAAAGATTTTGGTCCATTCAGTGCAGAGTCATGCGATTATCCAGATTTTGTACATCCTGTTGCTAGTGCAATAGAAAGTGGCCTTTTTGACAAAGGTATACTTATATGCGGAAGTGGCAATGGCATCGCTATCACAGCAAACAAACACCAAGGTGTTAGGGCGGCTCTTGCATGGCAACAGGAGATTGCTCAACTTGCGCGTTCGCATAACGATGCTAACATACTTTGTATGCCAGCTCGATTTATCGAGTATCCTCTTGCTGAAAAAATCACTGAAACATTCCTAACTACAGTTTTTGAAGGAGGAAGACATCAAAACAGAGTTAACAAAATTGCTTGTTCATAGGAAAGGAGACCTTGTAGGGTCTCTTTTCCTATGAACATATTTATCACAATCAACAACTAAAGTACTTGCTCAAAAACCAAACAAGTCCTATTAGTGCAATAAAAGCTTAAAAACTCAGGACCGAAATTAGAGAACGATTCATAAACTAAAGTATCATCGATCCTACCAAAACCGCCATATTTAAGATCGTCGGAATTAAGGATTATCCTATATTTACTTGCCTCAGGAACTCTAAATCGATAGTCAGGAATTGACTTATTAGGGCTAAAGTTAAACACAAAAATTAAATTATTTCGCTCAAATATAATCACCTGATTTTCAGAATCCATATTCACCTGTTGGGCATTTTGAGATTCCATAATCTTATGTTTTGTTACTAGTGCCAACATGTCGTGATCAAAATCTGAAAGATAGTGATACTTCAATGTTTTGTCAGAGTCAAGCGACCATTGTCTTCTTGCATACTTATAGCTCCAATTATTACCTTCCCTAGGAAAATCAATCCATTCAGGATGCCCAAATTCATTACCAAAAAAAGTAAGATAGCTCTCTCCTCCTAGCGTAATAGTAAAAAAGCGCAACATCTTGTGCAAAGCTATGCCTCTATCGATGACAAGACTTTCACTATTTATAATCTTGCTCATATGAAAGTACATATCCTTATCCATAAGCCAGAATGCTAACGTCTTATCACCAACCAAAGCTTGATCGTGGGACTCTGCATAAGCGATTGTCTTTTCTTTCCAACGACGATTGGTAAGCACATGCCACATATCATGTATACTCCAATCCTCATCAGCCTTCTCTTTGATTAATTTAATCCAATAATCAGGAATACCCATTCCTAAACGATAATCAAAACCAATACCACCATCACTCAAGGACCTACATAAGCCAGGCATGCCACTCATATCCTCAGCTATTGATATAGCGTTAGGATTTACATCCTGCATGACTTTGTTGGCCAACTGCAAGTATAATATGGCATCGTGATCTACACCATTGACAAAATATTTATCATAATGATCAAAATCGGTATAGTTGCCATGATGGAAGTACAACATGGATGTAATTCCATCGAAACGGAACCCATCAAAATGAAACTCTTCCAGCCAATATCTAATGTTTGAAAGCAAGAACCGTTGTACATCGTCTTTACCATAATCAAATAGCTTAGAATCCCAAAGTTCATGATACCCTCTTCCACCTTCATGAAAATAACATCCTTTACTTCCATCAAACTCATTAAGTCCTTCAGCCAAATTTTTAACGGCATGTGAATGAATCATATCCATGATCACCACAATACCCATATCATGGGCTTTATTAACTAAGAACTTAAGGTCTTCGGGACTTCCAAACCTCGAGGAAGGTGCGAAAAAATTAGAAACATGATACCCATAAGATCCATAATATGGATGTTCTTGAATTGCCATCAGTTGAATCGCATTATAACCCAAATTCTTAGCTCTTGGCAATACTATATTAGCAAACTCAAGATATGTACCTACCCCCTCCTTTTCCTGCCCCATGCCCACATGACATTCATAAATCTTAAGGGGAACGTTTTTATCAAAATAAAAATCCGAATCAGACCACACAAATGTATTGTTAAAGCTCAGTTTACCAGAAAAATCATAAGTTTCAGAATCCTGAACAACTCTGGTCATATAGGCTGGAATTCTATCATGTACTCCATTATGCCCTGATATCTGAACTTTAACTCTAGACTCATTTAAGTCACTAGTAGAATAGGCATGTTCTGGCAAAAAAATCTCCCAAATCCCATTATCAAGCCTATACAATGGATGCGAATATCTATCCCAATTATTAAAATCACCAATTAAATGCAGTGCTGAGGCGGCAGGAGCCCATTCCCTATAAAACACACCCTGCTTCTCTTTCGAATAGTTAAACCCCAAATATTTATGGGCACTGGAATATTCACTAAGCGACCTGTGTTGATTCTCTATATAATTTAATTTATTATTATAATAATCAAATCTACGATTTACTTCTGTTTCATAAGGCTTAAGCCAAGGATCATCTTGTAGTAACGGGAGAATCTTATCCATTCAAAAAATAGTTTCATAAGTATACGTAAATTTTAATAGATAGATACAAAAAAAGGGAGACCTAAGCCTCCCTTTCAATTTTTATACTTCTAAGAAATTAAAACTCCCAAAGATTATGCTCATATTCCATCATCTCATTTGCTTTCCAATATGAAGCCAAAAGACCTTCTTTCTCATTGGTATTATAAATATCCGCCAAGTAAGCATCATCTGGATTGGAAACTTTCACTAGATAGGAGCTAAACAATCTCAAATCAAAAGCATCTGCCATGTTTCTGTGTTCCTGATCATTCTCAGGATTGAACCACAAAGCCCTTGGATCCTTTTTGAAAACTTCTACAAGATCTTTATATTTAAAAGTACCTGCAGGAAGATCTACTTTTTGGTTCAATTCAGAAGGAACGATAATCTGTATTGCCTGAATGTCCCAATATGCTCTAGATCTTTGTTTATCAAATAGAAAATCTTCAGTGATTTGCAGCAAGAACAAGTCCTTAGGCTCAAAGAAAGCTGGACCAGCTGCAACCTCAGGAGTACCGGTAGCAAAAGGATCGCTAGCAGCATTTGCAGCATTAGCTTGCTGAAATTGCTTTTCCTCTTCTGTCATCTCAGCCTCTTGATTCGGTATTTTAATATTCTCAAGAAACTCTTCTTTAGTTAAAGAACGACCTTTATCTAGTGAATCAGTAGCATAAATTTTCAATTTACCTTCTTTCACAGCATCAATAATAATTCTTGTAATTTCCTTATTCCTCGAAAACAAAGACTTATTTTGCTTTTCCCTCAAATCTAGTTGTCTTAGAACAGATTTTTTATACATTATATCTGAACTATGAACACCGCGTACTGAATTAGGATTAACGTACCCCTCAGATTCTTGCGACATACCAACCGATATTGCCGCTGTTACTAATAAAGATAAACTGAACTTTTTCATACACTTCTAATTATAACACTATTAATTAATATAAAGGCACTACGAACAAACCGCCAGAGAATTTAGCATCCTCAATTTGGTTTTTATAATTCGCTCTCTTAACACTTTTAACATCAAGGATAAGTGCATCACCTTCTTGTACAGAACTTACGAAGTCTGCAAGACCAAGACCACCAGTCATATTTTGTGGGCCTTTGATCGCTCTACGACCTCTCTTCAAGATTACCTCTACCTGAGCAACGTTATACCTTGCATCATTAGGACAAGCCTTTTGGAAACCTTCCTCAGCCTTCGCGATAACCTTTAAAGTTCTCAAAGAGTTCTTACTCAAACCATCTTTAATATTAACTGGAGTAGCACCGTTTGCTAACAACACCTGTGGATTAGGAGCCAATCTAACTTTGAAAGACGCAAAACCAATATTTTGACCACTGCTTGTTACATGAACTTTACACTCTGGGTTAGATGGAACCAAGATCACTTGACTCTTCTGACCTGGTACAGTTTCGATGGCAGTACCCTCACCTCTAAAAGAAGGTTGGTACGATGCACCCAAAGCAGGTACGTCAATATTAAGCTTATTACCACAGTTTCTGTACAAAGCACCAATATCACCAGCTGAAACTTGAATTACAGGTTTTGCAATTTGATATTCGATTTTTTGTTTAAAAGTAGTATCCTTACCATTAAACTTAACAGTTACTTCTGCGTTATAAGATGCTTTAGCTAAGTTATTAGCATCGTATGCACCAGCACTTGCAGTAACTTCATATTTACCCTTTCCATTTTCAACTTTAACATCTCTACCATTAACTTTCACAGTAGGAGTCAATGCAGATGAAGAAGCAACTAAGAATATATCAGCTTTATATTTTGCACCAGATGCAACGATTCTTGATTCTGCAGATGCAAATGCCTCAACTTTGTCAAATTTCAAATCTACAGCACCCATTTGCTGAGCTATTTTATTAAGAGCTTTAGTCTCATACTTCAAAACATTAGACTTTAACTCACTCATCATAGCCATTGCTGCTACCATTGGAGTATGCGTAAAGTTAAGCTCAGCATAATCCTTTTTCTTTTGCTCCTTTTCAGTTATCCTTTTATCATCTTTACCATCAAGAGCCAACGCAGGATATTCAGTTTCTGATTCGCCAGTAATTCTTGCCAATTCTTTACACCAAGTATTTACTTCGTTTTTAAGTTTATTAGCCTTACTGTTTGCACCACCAGCATACATTAAATCTTCGATTTCACCTTCAGCCTTTGCTCCTTTGAACATTGAGTTTGGATCTGCTTCATCCTCACGACCACCAGTTTTATCAATCATCTCTTTACGAACACCATCAATGTAAGTCTTGATTTTGTTTGTATGCTCAGTAATTTGCTCAGCCATAGTGACAAATTTCTTATCGACGTCTCTATTACCAGCCTCTTCAGCAGACTTTTTAATAGATGCTAATGATTTAGCAGCACCTTTTTCAGCACCATCATTAGCCTCAACTAAACTATCATCAAGGAATTTAAATTTCTCCATGATAGCAGAACTTACTTGTAGTGCAAGTAGTGCCAAAAGGATAAGGTACATGATACCTATCAGCTTTTGACGCGGGGTTTCTCTTCCTCCTGCCATTTTATTATCTTTAAAATTTTATTAGTCTAACAATAATTAATGAAAATGAAGAACTAGTTACCTCTCATTGCAGATACCATTCCACCATAAATAGTGTTCATAGTAGTCAAGTTACCTGTCAATTTTGAAAGTTCAGTTTTGAAAGCATGAGTATCCTTAGATGCTTCAGCCATATTTTCCATTGCAGAAGACAAATTACTGTAGAATTTGTTCATAGCTTTGATATGTTGGTTTGCATCCTGAAGTTCCATCTCATAAACTGCATTCAAAGCTCCAAGATTTTTAGTGATATTTTGAACTTGAGAATGATACTCCTTTGCATCAGAAGTTGCATTTGCCATAGAAGACATTGCATCAACTGTTTTAGAATATGATTTATTCATTTCCAATATAGAAGCAGAAGCAGTCTTAACATTAGTAGCATACTCACTAGAAGCTACTGCTGCATTTGACAAATCACCCATTTGAGAAACAGTAGTTGACAAATTCTGCAATCCTTGAGAGAATTTATTGATTGAATCTTGGTTCAAATTAGCCTTATCAAGCATCGAATCAAGTTTTGTAGTTAAATTTTTAGAATTTGGTTTATCAGCTTCTTTCACAGATGAAGATTCGCTGTCGCCACCAAGTTCTGGATATACTAAAGTCCAGTCTGGATCTTGAGCTGGAGGAGCAAATGCAAACAAGAAGAATAAAACAGCTTCTGCACCAAGACCAGCAATAAGGAAACCAGTAGCACCTGGCCAGTGCATAATTTTAAACAAAGCACCAATAATAGCTACAGAAGCACCAACACCAGTGATGATTGGAGCAATGTTTGTGTAGAACTTTTCCCTTGCAGTAGGTTCTTGAGAATAACGATAATGTGCACCCATTTTTTTACAGATTTAAGGATTTACTAATTGTTTTAGTTAAAAATTAAAATTAAAAATTGAAAGATTTTAGAATTCAGTACCAGAAGAACGACCAAGATAAGTCATAACACATCTGAAACCAATGTAAGATTTTGTAGTGTCCCTATACTCATAAGTCCTAGTACCTGTCTCTAAGAAATATGCAACATCTTTCCAAGAACCACCTCTGATTACTTTTCTAGTCTCATTATCATCATAGTAAACAGGGTTCAAATCCCAAACAACTGGCACTGCAACTTCACTAAAAGCATCTTGACACCACTCTGAAACGTTGCCAGCCATGTCGTACAATCCAAAATCATTAGAAAAATAAGAAGCTACTGGTGCAGTATACTGGAATCCATCATCATAATAGTTTCCTCTACCTGGCTTAAAGTTAGCCAACATACAACCTTTAGAGTTACGAATATAAGGGTTACCCCAAGGATATTTACCCATATCACGACCACCTCTTGCAGCATATTCCCATTCTGCTTCTGAAGGAAGTCTATAATTTGGCATTCTAAATAAACCCATTTGATTGACTCTCCAGTCATTCAAATAGTTACTACGCCATTCGCAAAATTTCTGAGCAGCACCCCAATCGATACCAACCACTGGATAGTCATCGAATGCTGGGTGAGCATAGTAATATTCCATCATAGGATCGCCATAGTGGTGAGAAAAATCCTTCATCCAAACCATAGTGTCTGGGTAAAGTTCAGTCATAAGATATTCTACACCCAATTGTGAAGAATCGGTTAACATAGCATTCATGAATTGGCGATATTCATTATTGGTAATCTCCGTATCATCCATGTAAAAACCACCAATAGTCACCTGCTTGTTCATATTCACATAAGTCGCAGGAACATCTTGGTCCGCTTGACCCATATGAAATGTACCAGAAGGGGCTACCACCATTCCGTAAGGTACAGACATCGTCCACCCTTCACGATCAGGAACACCAACAAGTTGACCTTCAAGGCCAGTACTTTTTTTACCGCACGATTGTACTAGTAGGGCTGCACTAACTCCCATTACCGCGATGAGACTTTTCACAAATTTTGACTTCAACATAACACAGTTGTTTTTATCAAACATACACTTAAATTCAAATTCTACTAGATATACATCTCTAATAGTCTACAAAGTTATATATTAAATTTAAATATTCTAATTTTTTTTAGACATTTTTAATAAAAAATTTAATTATACCTATATCTTGGGGTCCTAAGAACCGGCTTATTAACTGATAATGAAGGAGGTATAACATAAGACAACATCAACTCATGTGACGTCCATGCCTTTGCAGCCCTGCCATTGGTTACATAATCAAATGCATAACCCAGCTTTAGTGACTTGTTACTAAGAAATGAAATCCCTATCAAACCTACTATGGCTTCTTGTTTGCGATAAGAAAAACCTATCCAATACTTATCAAGGAAATCAATATTTGTATTTAAGTCAAATGAAATGTTTTTAGGATATTGATCGGTCTTTATCAGAATAGAAGGCTTTATTTTAACATCGTCATTTATACTATAAATGTAACCTCCTGTTAAATAACAGTGCAAACCAATTGTCGAATACAATTGATTATTGTACTTAAACTTAGGTGAATTAACATGATCAGCGCTAAGTCCCAAATAGTATTTAGGGTTATGAAACCAAATGCCCAATGTCAAATCTGGCTTTGTTTGTTGAAAGCTACTAGTATTTATGTTTGGATCGTTTTGGTCGTTGAATATGTAATTAGCATTAGATGAAAGAGAATAGAACCCGCCAGATAGACCTAGAGAGAGCTTTGAATCTTCTTTGATATTGATATGATACGCATAACTCAATTTAGAATAAATATTACGTATACTGCCTAACTTATCATTCAAAACAGTCAACCCTATTCCTCCATGCAAAAATTTTATAGGGGTCGTAAGTCCCAAATATTGCGAACTTGGTGCCCCTCCCACGTTGTTTGTGGAATTATATCCCAACCATTGCGATCTATGTATAAGGGTAAATTCAGTATTAATCATTCCAGAATAAGCTGGATTATAATTTATTGAACTAAACATATACTGACTAAAATGTGCATCTTGCTGAGCAGTGAGAGACACGGTCAGGTATAATAAGATCATCCTTACCAACGAAATCCATCGGGAGGCTTTTGTCATCATTTATTTCTTTACCTTGTTGGCCTTAATGATGTATTGTTCCAATGCACCAGTCATAGAAGGCACATTTGGCATTGGCGCCTCGATGTCAAGAACAAAACCAGAATCAATTACGGCTTTAGCCGTTGTAGGACCAAATGCAGCAAAACGTATATCTTTTTGTTCAAAATCAGGAAAGTTAGATTTCAAAGAAACAATACCTGATGGGCTAAAAAATGCTATTACGTCATAATCATGCAAATTATAACCAGACAAATCCGCAGAAACAGTATCATAGATTACTGCCTCCGAAAAAGTATAATTATTGTCCGACAAAAATAACGGTATGTCATCCTTTCTAATACTTGAGCAAGGATAAATAAATTTTTCGTCTTTATGCTTCTTTACTAACTCAATTAACTCTGCAGAAGTTTTAGTCCCAGTAAATACTTTTCTTTTACGCACAGTTATATATTTTTGAAGATAATTAGCCGTTTGCTCATTAACGCAAAAATATTTATAATCTGCTGGCAATTCTATTTTGCCTTCATGACATATTTTAAAGAAATTGTCAACAGCATTTCTACTTGTAAAAATTGTAGCCGTGTGAGCTAGAATATCGATCTTTTGCTTTCTAAACTCCTTATACGATAGTGGCTCTATACTGATAAATTGTTTGAAATCTATCCTTATATTGTATTCTTTTTCTAGAAAAAAATATGGTGATTTCTCATCTGTAGGTTTTGGCTGCGACACTAAAATTTTGGAAACTCTTTGCGCTCTATCCATTGTTTCCTTTTGCTTCTCTGATCTCATACTATCAACTGATTCCTTTATCAATTCTCGAAAAATAATAAACTAGAAAAAGAATTACAGGTATTAATTCGGAAACACAAATGTACGAAATAAAATAAAAACTTCTAAGATTTATAACCTTTTTTAGAGAGAATATTACTTTTGCAATATACGAAACTACTAATATCAGTAGTAGTCCATCAAAAATCGTAGTGCCTGAAGCTCTAAAAAACGTAAAAGGAGAACAAAATATTAAATATAAGCACAAAAGTGCTAAGGAAAACACCATACAATGACGCAGAAACTGAAAAACCTGAATGAATGAATAGTTATTTATTCTAAAAACATAGGCCACGATCTGATTATAAATATATTTTAAAAATATCAATGAAATAATATACAATGCCAAAATTAACATTTTCGACAACATTGTTGGTTGCCAAGCATTTGTATTCGTCATTAAATATATGCTCGAAATGACCAAACTATCAAACAATACAAAAATAATTTTAGAAGAATCTAAACGAGCAACATTAATAAGATCATCACCTGTTAAATCTCTAAATAAATTAATTGGATTATAAACGTATCTGAAAAAAAAAGGAGCTATTCCATTTTGCACAGCATAGAATAAAACAAACAACAATATCATCCCTAATAAAAATGATTGATTAACAACAAATTGAGACCTACTTATCATACGATAACCATTTTCTTGAGCTATAATATTATTTTGTAAGGTACAAAGATAAAGAGACGAAATGGTTCCACTCAATTTTCGAGGACTATATAGAGTAATCAAAAGTTCATTGGGTCCAAATACCTTAAGTATATCATCCACCGACAGTATGATATCATCATTATTGATATATTTCTTAAATATTTTATTATTTACAAAAACAGATAGCACCCCACCTGAATTGAAACGCAAATATTGTCCATGATAAAGCTTCGTATTTAATACAAAATGAACAGTATTTACATTACTATTTATCATAGGCACTAGCTTTTGATATCTTGAATCATACACAAATAGTTCATCCTCTAATTTTTTAGAATTAGAAAAAACAACTTCAGAATAAGCAGAAATAATGCCTACCCAAATTAAGAAAAATATTTTAATCTTATCTTTCAAATATTCTTAACAATACGACCAATATTATAGCAAAAATTACCTCTGATATTACCAAAAATGTATTTCCTAACTCTCTAAAATACCAAGTAATCAATATTGTTACCAAGTTAAGTGAAATCAAAGTAAAAACAATTGCTTTTTGAGAGAATCCAATTCTCGTTAATACATGATGTAAATGATTTTTATCTGGAACAAACGGCGATTTTCCATCTAAAATTCTTAAGGCAAATACCCTTGATGTATCTAGAATGGGAATGAATAATATTGCAACTACTAAAGCAATAGTAGACTCAAAAGGTTTGTTCTCAATAAAATTGACTGATAGAAATGCCAAGATAAATCCACCAGTTAAGGCACCACTATCTCCCATAAAAATATCCGCCTTGTGGAAGTTATACCTTAAAAAACCAAGTGTCGAACCTGCAAGACAAATAGATAAACTTACCATTGGATGATTTCCGTTGACATAAAAAACTGCACCAAATGCAAATGAAATAAACATAATCACCGATCCTGCTAGGCCATCAAGACCATCGATCAAATTAATGGAATTAGTAATGCCAATAATGACTATGGCGGAAAAAAAATAGCCAATTCCCTCATTCAAATGGTTGATATCCATAAAATCTTGGAAACTTGTAATTTTAACATTCCCAATAAATAAAAGAATACTTGTAGATAAAATCTGCACAAAAAACTTCTTTACTGGAGACACAGGTAGAATATCGTCTTTGAGGCCTATAAAAAAAATAAGTATTGCCCCCGACAACATGCACTGAATAGACTCATTAACCTTTCCAAAAAGGGTAACTGCAGAAAGAAAACCAGCAAATATCGCCAAACCACCAAGTCTAGGCGTTGAAGACTCGTGCATGGATCGACTGTTAGGCTCATCCAAAAGCCTTTTTTTAAAAGCAAGACTCCTCACCGATGGAATTGCAAAAAGCGCAATTAAAAAAGACCATAAAAAGCAAAGTACAAAGCTAAAAGTGCTCATTGGGTACAAAAGTACTTAATTTTACGTCTTTACAAGAAAAATTGTTATTTCTATAATCAACACCTCACAAATCAGAATTCATTCGTAAGAGCAAAATGTATCTTTGAACTTTGGATATTTAAATCTTGATCTTTTGATTTACCCAATGAATAAAACACTTTAAATATACCCAAAGAAGATTTAAAAACAGTTCCAACTCCTATACCAATCGGAGCATGTAAAGTATTATCAATATTCAAGCTTCTAAGCAATCCGAAATCGACAAAAGTAACCAAGTACGATTCCCTACTAATCAGCTTCCTATATTCTACTGAACTCACAATATATTTATCTGAAAAAAAATTTTTTTCATTGAATCCCCGTAGATCATTGATACCACCAGGCCTGTAAAGGTCGTTAATCAAGATAACTCTTCTATTGTTCCAAAGAAGCCGTCCTTCCATCCTCATTGCAAAAACAGAAGTTGGTGAAATTCTTAAAATTTTATTCAATGCAAACAATCCATTAAACTGGGTCGAAAACCTAGCAAGAGAATCTGTCTCCCCTCTTAGCATCTTTTCCCCAATCGCGCCTTCGAGCGTGAATGCACTGCCTCCTATTGGGAAAAACCTAATACCAACTGTATTATAATTAAGGCCTAAACCGTATTGATTTGTGTTATTACCCCTCAAACTATTTGAATATTCCTTTCCTATAGAATTTAAAACGCTCGTATAGTACTGATACGAAAATGAAGCATTCAAATTCTTACCAACTAAAAAATCAAACTTCAACTTTCTATTTACATTAACAAAAGAAGTATCTTGCTTCAAAAAGTTTAAATCAAATGTACCTCCTATTGGAGATCCTAACATAAACGGAATATTCATTTGCATGTTAAGATCTTGAGAACGCTGTTGAAATCTTTTCCATTTTAATCCATAAAAGATTCCCATACCAAAAAGATTTTTAAAATTGACAGAAGCCTCCCCAACTAAACTATTTTTTTTTGTATTTTGATCAGGTAAATAGCCTACTAATCCGCTGATGAGCATTGATTTTCTTTCCTTCAGATCAATATGTACAAAGGCTTTATCAAATTTATAGACTACATAAGGCTCACTTACGACTTCCAAAAAACCGGTACTCTCAATACGATTAGTGATGTCTTGTATTCTACTTTGATTATAAACACTGCCCTCTTTAATCCCCAAAAGATTCTGCAAATATTTATTTTGAGTCCTTGAAGGGCTATCGAAAACTAAAGAATCGAACCTAATTAATAAGAATGGATAAATGTTCAATTCAACTTTTACTCGCTCCTTTGTAATTGATATTGAATCATATACATAGGAAAAAAAAGGATGTCCTGTAGTCTGAAAAAATCTTTCAATCTTCTTATTTACCCGTGTGATTGCAAATGCAGAAATATCATCCTTAATAGTCCAAATAACACTTTTACACAACCTAGGGTATACTTCACAAAAGCTATCATTAAAATAAATTTCAAACCGCCTAAATTTTTCTCCAAGATGGATATAGGCTATTAATGTATCTCCAATAGTTTTAATCGAATCACAACCCGCCAACCAATATCCTGAGAATTTATAAGTATTAATATTGTTTTGAATAAAGACATTAACTTCTGACTTATCGATATTCCTTTTTGAAACATGTGTAGCAACAGAATCAACCAACTTAATATAATGATACCTTTCCAACTCCTGTGCAAAGATGAAACAAGAAATCAATAACGATATGTTGATTAAGGTTTTAATGAATTAAGTTTATATTTTTGTACAATAATAACAAAATATTTGGCAGGCATCTATATCCATATACCATTTTGCAAACAAGCGTGTAATTATTGTGACTTCCACTTTAGTACCTCCTTCAAAACAAAGGAAGATATGCTTACTGCAATCATCCATGAATTATACCTAAGAAAAGATTATCTAGGCACTGAAAAAATCAAGAGTATATATTTTGGAGGTGGCACCCCTTCTGTAGTGGATGTGTCGTTTATCGACAAAATTACAACTGAAATCCACTCTTTATTTGACATAGAACAAGAAGCAGAAATAACCATTGAGGCAAACCCAGACGATCTTTCTGTAGAAAAGCTAAAAGATTACTACGCTATAGGATTAAACAGATTAAGTATTGGCGTACAAAGCTTCGATGACAAAATATTAAAATATTTAAACCGTATCCATAATTCAAAAAAATCTATCGAAAGCATTGAAAATGCTCAAAAAGCAGGTTTCAACAATATTTCCATTGATCTAATGTATGGAATACCAAATACTGATTTATACTATTGGCAAAACCAACTCAATGCTTTTAAGGAACTTAATCTTGCACATTTATCATCATATTGCATGACCATTGAACCTAGAACGGTTTTTGGGAATTACTTAAAAAATAAAAAAATAAAACCAATTAGTGAAGACATAGCAGTATCTCAATTTGAATATCTAATGAATTTTTGTCAGGAAATAGGTTTTGAACAATATGAAATTTCTAATTTCTGCAAAGATTCTCTATATTCAATTCACAATTCGGGGTATTGGTTAGGAGAAAAATACTTAGGCATAGGCCCTGGGGCACATTCATACAATAAATACGAAAGATCATATAATATTTCAAACAATAATATTTATATTTACAAAGTAATAAACAACAATGTTTTCTCCGAAAACGAATATTTAACTGAGGAAAATATTTTAGATGAGTACGTGATGACATCACTCAGAACAAAGTGGGGATGTAACATTAGATACATAAATGAAACTTTTAATTATGACATATCAAAAAAACCTTTTTTTATAGATTTCGTAAAAAAGGGACTATTAGACATCAATAACGGAGAATTTGTAACATTGTCTACAAAAGGTAAGTTTATTGCAGACAGCATAATACTAGAAATCATATATAATAATGGAATATAGGGTAGATGATATCGGAATAAATGACACTGAACAGAAAAAGGTATTTCTTCTGATGGAGGCTTTTGTATTTCACTATCATGAATTAGACAAGTTTGAATTCAATCTCCTTGTTGAAACAGCAAAAAGTCTCGATGCAGAAGAAGAACTAAAATGGGCTATAGATTTTATCAATCAGGATAGGCCAAATAGCTTTGAGAGAACCAGAAATTACCTAAAAGAAAAAATAAGTGGCATATCAGACCCAACTAGGGTAAACTATCTTATAAAAATATGGCAGGCCACTAATTCAAAAGGATACATTACAGAAATGGAAGCACTTGCTCTGCTTAAAATAGCAAAGGATTGGAAAGTCGAAACCGAGCTCATAAAACTAATTCGTAGTAAGTAGTCATTTCATCTATTTAATTTTTTTATTTACTTTGCACTATGTGCAAAAAAATTAAACTTCTCATATCAATTATCATAATTTCACTGCTTAACTACTCTTGTGTGGTTCAAAAAAAAATTAGATATCTACAACCAAGGGAAGGGCTCACTAATATCGATTTTCCAGTAAATCAATCTGCATCAGAACACAAGATAGAAAAAGGGGACATTCTAAGCATTCAAGTGAACAGTACCGTAGCGACTGACATGGATGTGATAGATAAAAAGTTTAAAAATGACAAAGGCACAGCAGGTGATGATCTTTTTGGGTATGCAGTAGACAACCAAGGTAATGTTACCCTTCCTATATTAGGAAGAATACAGCTGGAAGGATTAACTCTAAGTCAAGCCTCAGACACGCTACAAGCAAAGTTCGAAGAATATATTAAGTATATAACTGTATCTGTAAAAATGAAGGGCCTCAGATTCTCAATCCTTGGAGAAGTAGGTTTACCTGGAGAAAAATTTACAGCCTATAACAGAACAAATCTATATCAAGCGATTGCATTATCGGGAGACTTTACATTGCACAGCAATAGAAAAAACGTCAAACTAATACGAAAAGAAAATAATATAAATAAAGTTTACACATTTGATTTTACTCAAAGAGACATACTGCTATCCGACAAATTCTATATACAACCAAACGACATAATCATAGTAGATACTAGAAATTCAAAAATCATACAGGAAAACATTAGAAACGCATCAATCTATATTTCACTCATAACACTGGCGTTAGTACTCTATTCGAGATTCTCAACAATTAAATAATCAAAAATTGGAAAACAATACTATTCTATCAAAAGAAGAACAAAGCAGCTTTGATATAAAAAAAATATTCTTTTTACTATTCAAATACTGGTACTTATATATTATATCCTTCATCATTTTCTGGACAAAAGCATTTTACGACATCAAATACAGTCCTTCGGTATTTCAGGCACAAGCAACTTTAATGATTAAAGACAAATCAACAAAAAATGCCAGCGAAAATTTACTTACGTATTTTCAAATTGCCTCCTCCCATAGAACAATCATAAATGAAATCGAAGTTATCAAATCCAAAGAGTTGGTAAAACGAACAATCGAAGATCTAGATTTTGATATCTCATATTTTGTTGAAGGTGATATAAAAGGAGAAGAGGTATACCCTATATCTAATAACCCTTACAATGTATCACTAGACACTACTTTTAATCATTCATTTGGAACACCATTCTACATCAGACTCATTAATGACAGTACATACAAAATACAAATATTCAACCAATTGCCTTGGTACAAGTCTATATTAAAACTTTCTAAAAAGGAAATTGTATTTGAGAGTATCGGGAAATTCGACAAATTTCATGCTTGCAATTATTTTAGAGGGGTAATTTCTAAAAATCCTAGCTATACCATGCTAAATAATGAATCAACCAACTACTACTTTGTCATCAATCAAATCGAGTCATTAACTTATGCGTACCTAAATAAGCTTTCTGTGTCCCCGCCTAATACTAAAGGAGTATCCTTTTTGTTTTTAGGCAGCGTAGGTGAAAATGTTGCCAAAGAAATCGTTTTCTTGAATAAGTTATGTGACATATACTCATTGGCTGGTCTTGAGGAAAAAAATGAAATAATTTCCAAAACGATCAAATTTATTGATGATCAGTTATTTGAAATTACAGACTCACTACAAGGTGCGGAATCTCAAATACGAAACTTCAGGGTTAAAGAAAAAATGTTAGATGTCAACACTTTAGCCCAAACATCTTATACAACTCTTGAGGCACTAGAAAAAGAAAGAATTTTATTAAAATTAAAACATAAATATCTCATATATCTTAAGGATTATTTGACTAATAAATATGACATCAAAAACTTGGTAGTACCTTCGCTTATGGGCGTAGATGACCCATTACTTAATAGATTAGTAACAGAACTTTATGAATACCATTCAGAATTGGTTGCTCTTGGATATTCTGGAAAAAGCAAAAACCCAACCTATGAAATATTAGAAATCAAAATGAATAATACTCAAAAAGCGATTGAAGAGAATTTAACAAACATTTTAGCAAGCTCTAATATTAAACTAAATGATAATGCAGAACAAATAGCTAAGACTCAGAAAATACTTAGCAATTTACCTGCAAAAGAAAGTGATTTTGTAAAAATGAAAAGAAAATTTACATTAAATGACAACGTCTATAACTATTTATTAGAAAAAAGAACAGAATTAAGCATCTCAAAGGCGGCATCAACTACTGACAATAAAGTGGTTAGCTCCGCAGAAAACAAGGGGAAAATATCGCCAAATGAAAGTTCTATCAAAAATAAAGCACTCCTCATGTCAATATTAATACCGAGTATTCTTATTTTTATGTTGACCTATTTCAATAATACCATATTAAGCAAGGAGGATATAACTAAAAATGCAAAACTTCCAATATTAGGAACACTTCCTCATTATAATGGAGCCGTAGAAAATCCAGCATATGATGCGCCAAAATCTCATTTCACAGAATCTTTAAGATCATTAAAAGTAAACATCCAATATACTCGGCCAGGGAAATCACTAAAAATATTTGGCATTACTTCAACCATAAGCGGTGAGGGAAAAACATTTTTCTCTATTTCTTTAGCAACATCACTTTCTATGAGTGGCTTTAAAGTTGTAATTATTGGGGCAGACCTTAGAAAACCAAGACTTCATAAAGCAATGGGCATTGAAAATGAATTAGGTCTAAGCAACTATCTGATTGGTAAAGCATCTATTGATAAAATCATTTTCAAGAGCAAGTATCCAAATCTTGACATTGTACCTTCAGGACCAATTCCTCCTAATCCAATGGAACTACTCGAAGGCAAGTATCTAAAAGACTTTATCGAAGACTTGAGTAGCAAATACGACTATATTATATTAGATGCACCACCTGTAGGACTTGTAGCGGATTATTTTGTGATCGGAAAATATACAGATATAAATTTATACATGATCAGACAAAGTTATACTAAAATAGCTATGATAAAAGAAGTTGACAATTTTTTCAAAATCAACAAAATAGAAAACGTGTATCTTATTTTAAATGACACCAAATCCTCTGCCGGATACGGATATGGATACGGATATGGGTATGGATATGGAGGTTATGGATACGGTTATGGATATGGCTATTATTCTGAAGACAAGCAGAAATCCGGTATTGGAGGCAAAATAAAGAACCAAATAATCAGGGCTTTAGGGAAGTACATTTAATATTACCCGATATAGCTCTTCAAAAACAACTTGAAATGAAACCTAGGATAGTAATTGTTGGAGCATCGGAGCATGGCAGAGTAATTTCGGATATAATTAACAAAACTAATAGTTATTCAATTATTGGTTTTATTGATGCTCAAAAAAACAAGTCTGTCGATTTGTGGGGCTACAAAGTCTTAGGTTCGGAAGAAGATCTTGGCTCGATTGCATACGAATATGGAATCGAATATTCCGTTATAGCTATCGGTGACAATTATATTCGAAACATTGTAAAAAGCAAGATTTTACAATCTTGGCCAAAGGCCAAATTCGCTTCATGTATACATCCAAGCGCTATCATCGGACACAATGTAAAAATTGGTAACGGAACTGTGATCATGGCAGGTGTTATTGTAAACCCAAATACTACTATTGGGGAACATTGCATCATTAATACCAAAACCTCAGTTGATCATGATAACACCATCAGTGATTTTGTAAGTCTAGCACCAAACGTAACTACTGGAGGTAATGTAAAAATTGGCGATTTTTCGGCAATTGGCTTATCTGCATCTATTATTCATGGCAAAAGCATAGGACAACATACTGTAATTGGAGCTTCTTCATTAGTCGTAAATAATTTCAATGACCAAATTGTTGCATATGGAGTACCGGCAAAGTTAATGAGAACTAGGGAAAAAGGAGAAAGATATCTATAGATGAAAAATAAAGTTATTTTAGTTACTGGTGGAAGCTCAGGAATTGGTTTTTCGATTTGTAATAAACTTGCAGACACTGGCTATATAGTATACGGAACCAGCAGAAATTCAAGAAACGAATCTCATAATGGCTATAAATTAGTGAATTTGGATGTTGAAGATGAAACATCTATCATAAAATGTATAGAAAATATCATAGAAAAGGAAGGACGAATAGATGTCATTATTAATAATGCGGGCTTGGGCATAATGGGAGCTGTAGAAGATTGCAGTGATGCAGAAATTGCCAAAGCCTTTAATGTTAATGTCTTTGGTCTTGTACGAGTTACAAGGACGGTTCTTCCTTATATGAGAGCACAGAAATCAGGACTCATCATCAATATTGCGAGCATTGCTGGACATATGGGTCTACCTTATAGAGGGTTTTATTCTGCAAGTAAAGCCGCTGTTCACCGAATTACAGAAAGTTTAAGACTGGAAGTTAGAAACTTTGGAGTCAAAGCATGTATTATTGACCCTGGAGACTTTAATACAAACATTAGTAATAATAGGGTAGTTTCTAATAATATTCTTAAAGGAAGTGTTTATGCGGACGAAACCAAACGAATAGAGGCAATGATCAATAGTGAAATTAACAAATCCCTAGATGCAGAAATCATTGGAAATTTGGTTCTCAAAATATTAAATACTCCAGAGCCCAAAACTTACTATCGGATAGGCAAAATAAGCCAGAAACTGTCCGTAAAAATCAGAACTGTTTTTGGTGCTGATCTATTTGAGAAAATTTTGAGAAAATTTTATAAATTACCTTAAAAACGAATATCATTTTTCTTTTCTAGTTAATTTATATCCGTAGGCTAAGCCCGAAGCAATCAATACAGATACAAAACCGTCAATTGGCACTTGATCATCTTCATCATCTGGTGGGTCAACCTGAGCTAACAAGACATTTGATAAGAAAGCAAAAATAAATAGAAAGAATATTTTTTTCATTTGTTGTACTACTCTAGAACAATTTTTCGGGTTATTGTAATCTTGTCGGTAGCTATCCTAACCAGATAAATACCAGTATTTAAGTCATTTAGAGAGACCCCTGTATTCATTTTTTGAATATCGGTAGACTCAAACACTTTTAGCCCTTTTAGATCAAACAACACAATATTATTGGGAATCTCGCTTGATCTATTTGACAAGAATAACATTTTATCTCTTAAAAAACAATTAATGTTCTCAGAAGTTTCTACTCCACTGTCTGAGAAAGAAGTTATAATTGCCGAAGGATCATATGTAGTCAACTCATATCTAGCAGTATCTACTAAATCTATTTCCACAGAGAAAACCGAAGTATCCGATATAATAGCCTGAGCACTATTGGTTTTTTTATCAAACAAATACCAATTTAACCCTTGCAATTCTTTCACCCCTTCAAACGAAATGGAATAATTCCCTTTTCGATTAACCACCGTATAGATCGGAATGTTTTTCTTTGTTTGACTATTTGGATTCAAATGATAAATAACCGTTTTAGTTTTTCCTTTTACTAATGCTAGACCCGGACAATCTGAGTTAGTTGGAAATAACTTTGGCGCATCTACATAAACATCAAATTGATCAGACGCCGATTCGTTCAACTGTACAAAAGACTCATCCTTAAGACCTGTAAGCCCTTTCAAATGAATTGAAAGTTTTGGTTCTGGTTGGGCCACCCTTAAGAAAGAGGCACCAGTTGAATTTCTAGCGGTATTGGTAAATTGTAAATTTGCTCCAGTTAAGGCCAAAACCTCAAAACCTTGGCCAACCGATATATTACCAGAGGTTATGGCATTCCAACTAGTTCCATTGTACAAATATGCGGCATTGCTACCTCCTAAGTTTGATTTGGTAATACTTCCCCAAGCAATCGTACTTGGATATGGATTACCCACCAAGTTCCAAGTACCAGAAGCACTCGTTACCAAACTCGGTGAAATGTTACCATTACCTGGTGCTCCCACCAAATATAGGCTTTCACCGTATTTTGCACCCCTCCTACTAAAGCCAACCGCCTGTGGTAAAGACTGACCTGTAGAAGTAGCTTTGGTAAATGTAGCAGTAGCCGCATCTAAGAAAAAGAAGTTTTTAGTATCTGATTGAAAGTCTGAAACAGTGCCATCAGAAAATGGACTTGAATACATTGCTGCATTACCATTAGTAGCTGTTCCCCCCCTAGCATTCAAAATCCTATGGAATACTATATTACCAGTAACAGATCCATTTGGAGTAGCTGTACTAGCATCCAATAGGGATGCATACACATTATCGGCAGTTGAAGTTAACACCAGTTTGCCGTTGGTAGTCAAAGTACCAGACGTGATACTAGCCAATGTTACAATTTTAACTGAATCACCAGTAATGGTCACTCCTCCTGAAGACTTACTAAACAAAAGGTTATTAAAGGTAGTTTTTTGGGTGCCAGCCAAGTTTGAAGAACTTGAACCATTTAAAGTCACAGTACCCGCATTATGTGTAAATGTACCATTGTTGGTGAAGTTTCCTGAAATATTAAGTGCCGATGGTGCAGTCAAAGCACCTGAAACAGTCACTGCTGCGAAATCATGAGACCCAGAACCGCTCATGGCTGTAGTTCCAGAGAAAGTAACAGGGCTGTTGTTTACGGTAAAGGTGCCATTGTTTACCCAGTTACCTTTAGCATCTATCGCAAAGTTGCTTGTACCATCTGTATTCAAAATACCTGAACTAATGGTCAATATCCCATTAACAGTCATCGGGTTGGTCAATGTCACAGTACCTGACTTGCCAAAAGTTACATCATTCAACACCGTTGAACTTGTAGGCATTTCATTACCTACACTGATGCTTCCATTACCAGTATATTGAACATTAACTGTAGTACCAAAAGTGGGGGTTGACTGAAATAAACCAGCATCTTTGACAATAGTCGCACCATTACCCAAAGTTATCTGACTTCCCGTATTGTCAAGAGTTCCGGCAGTAAGAGTAACCGTTCCGCTTGCACTTACAGGAGATCCCAAAACCAACGATCCTGTGGGTTTATTAACTGTTAGACTACCAAACGCTGTTGAGGACGACCCAGATATGGTTTGTGTTCCGCTGCTAGAAAACGTAGTTGTACTTGTATTGGGTGTAAACGTACCATTATTGATCCAATCACCCTTTAATGTAATGGCATAATTATTAGTCGCATCCGTGTTCAATGTACCAGATGAAATGGTAAATGTACCATTAACCGTGATCGCATGACCCAATGTTACTGTTCCAGTTTTCCCAAAAGTCACATTATTCAAAACCGTTGAGCCTGTTGGTAAGGCATTATTAGCAGTTTTATCTCCAGTACCTGTATAGGTTACGTTAACGGTCGTTCCAAAAGATGGGGTTGCCTGTATCGTTCCCTGATCCACTATGATATTCGCACCATTACCCAAAGAGATATTGCTTCCTGAGTTATCCAATGTACCAGCAGTCATCGATAAGGTATTGCTTACCGTTATAGCATTGGACAGTGCAAGCGTGCCTGAGGATTTGTTGATCGTTAAACCATAAAATGTTGGTGAGGAGCTCCCAGAAAGCGTTTGAGTTCCTGTACCCGAAAATGTGACCGTGTTACTCGAAGCTGTATAGGTAGAATTATTAACCCAATCGCCTTTAGCATCGATTCCAAAACCCGCTGAGTTCAAAGATCCACTTGTAATAGTTAGAGTGCCGTTAACAGTAATGGAATGGTTCAAAGAAACGATTCCTCCCGATTTTGCAAAAGTAATATTATTTAAAACCGTCGAAGAAGACGGCAGTTCATAATCGGCCGTATTGTTACCAGAACCCGAATAAGTAACGTTCACAGAAGTACCAAATGTTGGCACACCCGACAAAGTACCACCTACTACGACTATATTTGCTCCAGTTCCAAGTGTTAGTAAGTTTGCTGGATTAAAAGTTCCTGTATTTAAAGTGATGGTTCCGTTCACAGTTACTGCCCCACCAGCTGAAGAAGTAGAAGCATTTACAGTTAAATTATTCAGCGTTACTGCTGGCAAACTTAAACCTACCGCACTCGTTCCAATAACAACATTTGATGTGGCTCCACCAGTAAAGGTCCCTGAATTGGAAATAGTACCATCCAATGTTAAAGTATTGGCACCTATAGAAAGAGTACCAGAAGTAATAGACACATTAGTAGCTAAAACATCTCCTCCTAAAGCAATCGTTTGTCCGGTAGAACTTACGGTTAAAGTATTTAGGGTAATTGCTGGCAATGTCGCACCAGAAGTAGTACTATTAAACGTAATTTTTGAACTTGCTCCTCCAGTTAAAGTTCCTGAATTAGTAAAGCCCCCTCCTATAGTTAAAGTATTGGCATTGATACTTAAATTTCCAGAAGCACCAATTGTCAACGCCTTACCGACACTAAAATTACTTGAAAGTCCTATAGTTGAATTAATTGTAAAATTGTGAGCATTCGTTGTAAATGAATTCACGCTAATATTTTTACTACTTCCAGACATTACAAAAGTTGGAAAACCGGAACCAGTAGTTGCTACGGTTGATCTTGCATTATATGTTCCTGATGATTTAGTGAAGTCTCCTGTGATATTAAAAACAGGGTTGCCAGCAGCTGTTGTCGCCGTTGCATTTACTCCAGTAAAAGTTCCACCACTTTGGTTAAAGTTTACGGCATTTATGATTGGGCTTCCAGTTGATGCAGTTCCAACAAAAGTACCTCCTGAAATATTAATATCACCAGTAATATTTATTGTACTACTAGCAGAATTATTTGCCACTCTAAAAGTACCAGCAAGTATTTCAAGATTCCCTCCAATATTGACTACCCTTGCTACAGTGGTAGAGACATTAACGGTCTTACCATTTATAAAGAGACTGCCGTTTACATTTAAATTATTAGTGAGCGCAGTAAGGGTCCCAGAACCATCAAAGTATAAATTAGGATAAGTAAGATCATAACGAAGAAAAGATGCCGATGTTCCTGCAATATGAAACTCTGCTGCTATGTCTACAGTTCCGAAAACGAGATTAGAATAGGTATTTGTTACTGTGTACAAACCTCCTGCCTCGATGTCAACAATTACCGAATGATTAAACCCACTTGCGTCGAAGGCACTTGATGAATGTACAATTACAGAACCTAGAACAGTCCAAGCCGTTGATGCAATCATAGCATCCCCATCAATTATATGAAATACATCACTTCCGGATGAAAAATCAATCGGAGAATTACCGCTGCCACCAAAAGAAATTGGCTGATCGCCATAAACATCAGACCAGTTATTAACATCTGTAACATCATCTCCAGTACCCAGCGCAACTGTTGAATAATAATCCGTCGCATAAGACGAACTCACAGAGAGTAAGGTTATAAATAATAATAGTAATCGAAAGAGCATTTTTTTCATGTAGCCGAGTATGTTAATCCCACAAATGTATGGAAATTATTTGAATTTTCTTAAAACCTTATCATCAAGCACTTAAGTTCTACACTCACAAGCACAAGACCCTATAATCTTTAATATTACGTCTAACCACAAAATTAGTTTACAAAACCACTCCCAATTTTTAGGGGCGCAAATCTAGTTAAGCTTATGTATCAATGGTATTATTCATATATAAACTTCCCATTTTCATTTACGATAGTCACCTTCTTGCCGTCGTAAGGCTCTACCCTACCAATGATTTGTGCGTCTACGTTATATGATTTTGAAATGGCTATAATGTCCTCGGCATATTTCTCATCTACATATATTTCCATTCTGTGTCCCATGTTAAAAACTTTGTACATCTCTTTCCATGAGGTTGTACTTTGTTTTTGAATCAACGAGAATAATGGAGGGACCGCAAACATGTTGTCTTTAACCACATGTAAGTTGTTGATAAAGTTCAGCACCTTGGTCTGTGCGCCACCACTACAGTGAATCAATCCTCCAAGTGCCTTTCTGTATTCTTTAAATACTTGTTTCATGATAGGTGCATAGGTTCTAGTAGGTGACAAAATCAATTGGCCGACATTTACTGGTAAATTTTCATAAATATCTGTCAAGTTATAAGCTCCCACATAAACCAAATCTCTAGGCATGAGCGGGTTAAAACTATCTGGATATCTTGTGGCCAACATTTTATTGAACACATCATGGCGCGCAGAGGTGAGTCCATTGCTACCCATACCTCCATTGTATTCGGTTTCGTAAGACGCCCTACCAAAAGACGAAAGCCCTACTACCACTTGGCCAGCCTTTATGTTTTCATTGGTAATTACATCATCTCTTTTCATCCGGCAAGTTACAGTACTATCTACGATCACAGTCCTCACCAAATCCCCTACATCAGCAGTTTCCCCACCTGTACTGTATATCTCTAATCCATGACTGCGAAGCATTTGAAGGATCTCCTCGGTGCCATTGATAATTGCTGAGATCACTTCACCTGGGATCAAATGTTTATTCCTACCAATCGTAGATGATAATAAGATATTAGTATCGGCGCCAACACACAATAAATCATCAATATTCATAATGATTGCATCTTGTGCTATGCCTTTCCACACTGAAATATCACCTGTTTCTTTCCAATACATATACGCCAAAGAGGATTTGGTACCAGCGCCATCAGCATGCATGATATTACAATAAGTTTCATCTCCACCAAGAATGTCAGGAATAACTTTGCAGAATGCTGAAGGATAAATGCCCTTGTCGACATTTTTTATGGCATTGTGCACATCTTCTTTGCTGGCAGAAACTCCCCTTAAATCGTAACGTTCTGTATTCATATTGCAAAAATATGAATTTTTTAAAAACAAATACAATACAAAAACAAAGTCAGGAATCTATATTGAATCATTTAAAGGTTCTTTTGTACGGAATAAAGTTAGGAAAACAAACCATATCCTCTAAGTTTATTCAAAACCAATTCAAATACCTCTGTATCAGAAGGAAGCAAAATACCTGGTTTTATAAATTTATTTTCAAGAATGAGCTCTACACAAGCCAATAACGGCAAGCCCACCGTTTCAGCCATAGCCGTCTCCTGTTTGTCTTTACCTTTCCTATCCAGTACAAAATCGTTAAACCTCAGTTTGCCATCAAGAGAATAACCTATTTTATGGTATAAAACCACCCTGTCTTTGTCATTATCCTTAAAATAAAGTTTATGAACAATGGTATCCAACAAATAAGATGTAGCATTTGCTGGAGCCTTCACTGTAGTATCTTTAAGAAGCCATTTCACGGCATTATTAGAAGCCAATTGTTCCATTTCCCTCAGAAGCTCATCATTTATTATCTTATTTTCATCAGTAAGCCCCATCTCAATCAAATTTGACCATGAAGCGCAAAAACCTGGCAAACGCAAGGTTCCTCTCACAAAGGTATCGACACCTTGCAATCCGTAGAGATCTATATAGGGTAAAGAATCTCGATTGGCATACATTTCAAAATTTCCAGAACCTTGAATCACTACCGTTTTATGCTGTTCAAAAACCTGTTTATGGGTAAGCGATACTAAATCATTGTTTTCAAGATACCTTGCACCTGCTTTTCCTGCATTAACAATATTTAAGGGATTCCAAGTAATTTTATAGTGTAATGGATTATCATCAGATTCAGGGGCAACCAATCCTCCACAATAGGATTCAAAAGTATGAATGATGCCCCCTTTATTCTTAATATCCATAATCATTTCCATCGCTAGCAAATGATCAATGCCTGGGTCTAAGCCCATTTCATTGACAAAAAATAAGCCTTTTCTCAAAATCTCAGGCTCTAGTGCTTTAATTTTTTCATTAAGATATGAGGCAGAAATGAAATGTTTTTTACACTCTAAACATAATTTAGCTACTTGTAGGTGAAGATCTGGGGGCATTAGTGAAATCACAATATCTTGTGTTACAATAACATCTTCTAACAACTCACGATTATTAATATCAATAGCTTGCTTTACAAAAGATAAACTATCATGGTACTTTATGTGGTCAAGAACTAAATCTACTATCGTTATCTTAACCGATTTATTCTGAGACATTTCATGTAACTTGTGCAACAATACACTGGAGGACTTACCAGCGCCTAAAAGTAAAATATTTCGCATAACCTACTTTACGATTATTTAAAAGTATTTGATACCTATTAATATAAAATATTTTCATATTTTTACGTTTTTAAAAAGAGGGCCCATGATATTAATATATTGTAAATCAATATCTAATAGAATTCAATATGCTACAGAAATAATATTCAAAACCATTTTATTGGCTGATTTTAAGATCACTATCAATGAAAATGAATTTAATAATCACACGGGTCCAAAAATCACATACGGCAACAACATAAATTTATCTTCAGACCTTGTGCTTGAATCTGCCAATCTCTTGTTTGAGGCAAGTATCACCAAACAAAACATAGAAATAGCTACTTACAATGACTATAAAGTGCTATTTCCCGTGAATAGTGGTTCACTACCTTTTGATCCGTTTGCTACTGTATTCTATTTGGTAAGCAGATACGAAGAATATTTACCTTCACCACTAGATAACCATAAAAGATACAAACCAGAAAATAGTGTTGCTTTTCAAAGAAATTTCTTAAAACTCCCCATATGCAACTTAATTGCCAGAGACTTGAAAAACATGATACTGGAAAAACACCCTACTTACTTTTTCAGTCCTATACCTTATAAATTTGTACCAACTATTGACATAGACAATGCTTTTGCATATAAGAATAAAGGTATTGTTCGAATTGGGTTTTCTATAACTAGGTTACTTTTCAAACTTCAGTTCAAAAAACTTTGGAGAAGATTGCAGGTGCATTTTGGTACTAAAGCAGACCCATTCGACACTTATGCAAAACAGATTTCAATCCATGATCAATATAACATTAGACCAAGGTATTTTTTTCTATTAGGTGATTACAACACTTTTGACAAAAACGTTTCTTTCAGGAACAAAGAATATATTGACATTATCAAAAAGATGAATGAGAAATATGATGTAGGGATTCATCCATCCTACAACGCAAATTTTGATGAGAAAAAAGTAACAAAAGAAATTGATAGGTTGGAAGACATCACGGGAAATAAACCAAATGCTTCAAGGCAACATTATCTGCGTTTAAAGTTCCCTGAAACACATTTGAATCTGATTAAATGTGGTATCAAAGATGATTACACTATGGGATATTCTACTCAAATTGGTTTTAGGGCTAGCATTTGTACTCCTTATCCTTTTTACGATCTACAATCAGAAACACGAACGGACCTCACCATCCATCCATTTGTAGCTATGGATAGTACTTTTAAATATTTTTTAAAAGTCCGAGCCAACGAGGTAATTTATCAAATCAAACCCCTTTACGAAATCACTAAACAACTTGGCGGGGAACTTGTTATTATATTCCATAACGAATCGCTTGGTACTCATAAAATTTGGAGGAACTGGGAAAATACATACGAAAATATTGTTAGAATGTGCTCCAAATAGGACGTTTTTTGAGTTGTAAATTATAAAGTGAAGAGGTAATGGTTGATTTTATTGAGGTTTTTTTGTTAGCAATGCTAAAGTTTTTATTCGCCTATCCTTTAGCCTTAGCTCATAAGATGAACTTTTGGGTAGCTATCATTGCAACATCGGCAGGAATGATGACAACCGTAACCATTATTACGCTTTTTAAAACGAAGATTAAAAACTTAATTTATAAAATATACTTTAACAGGAGAACAAAATTCAGTACTACAAACAGACGTATTATAAAAATTTATCAAAAATTTGGCTTATGGGGCATTGCTTTAGCAACGCCTCCATTGTTAACGCCAATCGGAGGTACCCTTGTCGCTGTAACTCGAGGGGAAGCAACCTCTAGGATACTTTTTACAATGTTTTGCTCTTCTATCATTTGGGGACTTGCTGGAGGCGGGTTTATCTATTTCCTCTACGATACATTTATCGAACTTTATCATAAACTGCTACAAGCAATAAGTTAAAAAATGATCTCTAACTTTGGCACTATATTAATATTTGTTTGTATTATGGTCACTTTTGTACTCGCTACATTTCTGATCAGTCGGATACTAAGGACAGACAAACCCAATCCCGTAAAATTAGGGACATATGAAAGCGGCGAAGAGAGCATCGGAGCCTTAAATAGCACCTTTAACCCAAAATACTATATCATTGCGCTTGCATTTCTTCTCTTCGAAGTGGAGTTAATACTCCTATTCCCATGGGCCATGGCTTTTTCCAATAAAGCCTACTTTGCCCAATATGGCTCGTCATGGTACTGGCTTGCATTTGTAGAGCTTCTCATATTCATTGTCTTATTAGCAATTGGCTTGGCCTATATTTGGACCAAAGGTTACTTTGATTGGGGATATAAAAAGCAAAATCACAAAAACGATATACCAGAAATCTACCAGAACTTTAACAAACAAATGAGTTCTATCGCAAGCCACAATAATATTTAAAATTATATTGTGCATAAACAAAATAATCACTACCTTTGCAGGCTCAAAATAATAGTGTAGCTATATTTAAAAATATTATATAAAGGATTGTAATATGAAACGTACATTTCAGCCATCAGTAAGAAAAAGAAAAAACAAACACGGTTTCAGAGAGAGAATGGAATCTGCTAACGGTAGAAGAGTATTAACTGCTCGTAGAAGAAAAGGAAGAAAAAAACTAACTGTTTCTGACGAAAAAAGAAACAAGAAATAATATTTAGAAATGAAGTCGGAAGACCTTGAGCCCAAGCCAAAGTCTTTCAGTTTTTCCAAAGATGAAAGATTAAGAAGCAGAAAAGTCATCCAAAAGATGTTCTCTTCTAGATCTTCCGATTTTGTTTACCCTTATAAGTATCTTTGTTCATACAACCAAAAACTGACACAAAATCAGATATTAGTATCCGTTCCTAAAAAAAGCTTTAAGCGCTCCGTTGATCGTCACTTAATAACAAGGAGAATAAGAGAGGCTTATCGAATTCACAAACATTTTCTTAAATCTGAAACCAAGCTTTCCATCATATTCATATATGTAGGTAAAGAAATACTTACTTTTAAAGAAATAGAAAAAAAACTATCTTTGACACTCCAACGTATTAATGGCAATAGTCATGAACATAAAGCTTAACAAAAAGGCACTACTGGTTTTAGCATCTTCAGTTGTATTTCTTTCATCTTTCAAATCAGATACTAACTCCAGATACTTTGAAATCTCAAAGAATCTAGAAGTTTTTAATGCCGTTTACAAAGAAGTTAACGAATTCTATGTTGACGAAATCAACCCAAATATCTTTATGAAAACGGGACTTGATGCCATGCTAGAATCCCTAGACCCATATACCAATTACATCTCCGAAGACGAAATCGAAGATTATAGAACCATGACTACTGGCAAGTATGGTGGCATTGGTGCAGTTATTGGTAAGAGGAATGACAAAACTACGATTTTAATGCCCTATGAAGGCTTTCCGGCACATACCGCTGGTTTAAAAATTGGCGACGAAATACTTACAATTGACGGTATAGATGCATCCAGCAAAAATACCAACGATGTCAGTAAACTTTTAAAAGGTCAACAAGGAACAAAAGTAAAGATCACAATCAAACGCTATGGCATTGATAAAGTTTTGGAATTTGAGTTGACTAGGCAGCAAATCAAAATCGACAACATCCCATATAGCGGGATGGTCAATGATGAGGTTGGTTATGTGCACTTAACAGATTTCACAGAAAACGCTTCAGGAGATGTAAAAGATGCTGTAGAAAAGCTCAAAGATAAAGGTATGAAATATCTAATTTTTGACTTAAGGGATAATCCTGGTGGCCTCCTTAAAGAAGCGATTGACATCTCTAACCTGTTTGTTTCAAAAGACAAACTTATCGTAAGCACCAAAGGTAAAGCGATTGAATGGAACAAAGAATACAAAAGCCATAACACACCTATAGACCTTGACATACCAATAGTAGTACTCATTTCTGGCAAAAGTGCCTCTGCATCAGAAATCGTAAGTGGGACTTTGCAAGACTATGATAGAGCGGTGCTAATCGGACAAAAATCATTTGGCAAAGGCTTAGTCCAAACAACAAGGCCATTGATTCATGGCACACAAGTAAAAATCACATGTGCCAAATATTATATTCCAAGTGGCCGCTGTATACAGGCTATAGACTATTCACATAAAAACGAAGATGGATCCGCTGTAAAAATAGCCGATTCACTCAAAAAAGAATTCAAAACTGTAAATAAAGGCCGTAAGGTCTTTGATGGAGGAGGTATTGAACCAGACTTAAAAGTAGAGAGAAAAGAAGCACCAGCTATAGTAGTGAGCCTACTACAAAAGGGCCATATTTTTGATTATGCTACTTTGTATGCTTCTAAACACCCCACAATTGCCACAGCAAAAAACTTCAAAATTTCAGAAACCGAATATGAAGAATTCACACTTTGGCTTGAAGGCAAGGAATATGACTACAAAAATAAAGTACAGAAAAACCTTGAAGAACTCACTGAAAACGCGAAAAAAGAGAAATACTATGAGGATATCAAACTACAACTAGAACAACTTCATAGTAAAATAGATAACAACAAGACTCTTGATCTGAAAAAATTCAAAGATGAAGTAAGAGAAGCTTTAGAAAGAGAAATTGTATCAAGATACTACTTGCAAAAAGGAATTGTAGAAGCGTCATTTGACAGTGACCAAGAAATCATGGAAGCTATCACTGTATTTAAAAACCCTTCACTTTATAATAAAATCTTAGGAAAATAAAAGATTGGCATACATCTTAAATATTGACACTTCGTCAAAAAACTGTTCTGTAGCAATACAAAACGATGATGCGCTTATTGCTAGCTACGATATACACATTGAGAAATCGGCTTCATCGTTGATCAATCTTTATTGTGACAGGATCGTTAAAGATGCAGGCATTACTTTAAACGATCTAAACGCAATAGCTGTTGGAATAGGTCCAGGATCATATACAGGTCTTCGGATTGCGGTATCTACAGCAAAAGGCTTTGCCGTGGGTCTGGATATACCCTTGATTTCAGTAGATACGTTAGAGACCTTGGCGTATTCTCAAATAAACTTTGCAGAGCATCAACGTGCACTTATATGCCCAATGCTGGATGCTAGGCGTATGGAAGTATATACTTGCCTTTTTAGGCATGATTTAACTATTCAAAAAGCCACCGAGGCCTTAATATTAGATGAAAACTGCTACAAAGAGGATCTTGATCAAAACAAAATTATTTTTTTGGGAGATGGCTCCACAAAACTACAAAACATCATTAAGCATTCGAATGCAATTTTTGTTCCCAATATCATCCCAAGTGCTCGATTTATGATTCACCGATCATGGCTCAATTTTTCAAATAGTCGCTTTGAAGATGTTGCCTATCTCGAACCTTACTATCTGAAAGAATTTATGTCTTCCCAGAAAACTCTTCCTCTTAACTAATTGTTAGGCTGATATGGAAATTAACAATTCAGAAATCATCAACAAAGTAAGCAATAGTGGTTTGGTGACCATAGACCTTGAAGATTTTTATGAAAAGGGCGAAAGAGTACTCTTTGACATTAAGGACAATCTATGGCAAGGCGTAGTACTAAAAGAACAAGACTTCAGAGATTTCCTTAAGCTACATGATTGGTCTCAATACAAAAATAAAAATATAGCGATCACTTGTTCTGTTGATGCTATAATACCTACTTGGGCATATATGTTACTGAGCTCAAAACTCACACCTTACGCCCATAAAATTGTTTTTGGGGATCTTACACAGTTAGAGAACAGCCTGTATGAAGAAAGATTAAACCAAATTGATTATGAACAATATAGAGATAAAAAAATAGTAATTAAAGGCTGCGGAAAACTCCCGGTACCTACAAATGCATTTGTACACCTTACTAACAAGCTTCAAGGAATTACCACCAGTATCATGTTTGGAGAACCATGTAGTACTGTACCGATTTACAAAAGGCCTAAATAAAGGAAGCTACCAAATATAAATCAAATCACTAAGCATTAGAGAATCCAAAAAAAGATTAAGTGATAAATCTGCAATAATTGGTCTCCGAATAAATTCTGCATTAGGGTTGTCTTCTTTACCAAAGAGACTAATAACTGCATAATACATACCTGTAGAAATCATAAATTTTATAAAAATTATGATCGCATACCTTCTTAACGCTTTAAAATATGAAAAAAGATTGGTTAACTTAATATAACCAGACTTTTTAAACTTATTAGCGTGTTTTCTAAAATTGCCGAATTCAACTAATCCCTCTACTGCAAGCTCCGTGATCATACCCTTAATTAAATTAAAATATGACAATTTTTTATTCGAATAATTATATCATACGAATAAAAAAAAAGAAAGTTGCAGGCTTATAAATATAACATCAACGCACCCCTATTGACTGTGCGGGTGATTCAGATTTGGACATGGTAACCTTTTCATGATCTTGTGTCCCTGTTTATGATGTTTTTGGAATATATATGTCAAATTTACTTCATGAGCTCCATTGGTATACCCTACCAGTTTTGAAATAGTTGCATCATATGCGTAACTAAATGTAACCTCACCAAAATTATATCCCATCATAAAAACTAATCCTTCATTATTGGGTTCATTAGTAGAATATTTTTTTATGATTGGCAGACCCCTATACCAAGCACCTAGCAATAACTTATCGTAAATGGTATAAAGTCCCAAATCAAGTTGATCTGATTTACCTTGAAATTTATAATGAGCAACTGGAGTAATGCTGATATCTCTCTCTTCTTCCAAATAAGATATATGCTCTTTGTGTACAAGGCGAATTTTCATACCTGTATGAAAATTCATATTTATGGGCAATCTATTCTTGCTATCTTGAAGAAAACTGTTGTTAGGCATGTTAAGATGCTTGGCAGAGACCCCAAACCAAAATTTATGATCATAAAAAAGCATCCCCGCACCCACATCGGGATAAAGTACGGAATATTTATCAAAATTTTCGCCAGTGTTGTTAGATACTAGGCCTTGGGCATTGTTAAATTGATTGCCGTAAGTCAAGTTATCATCAACCTTTCTATTCGCCAATCCCAACGATAAAGCTGGCCTCAGAGCAAACCTCTTTGATAAATCTATCTCATAAGAACTAACAATATTCAAATCATTAGTCTTAATAGTTCCACTACCTTGGTTATCAGACATCACTACAGCCCCTAAGCCTAATTTCTGATTTGCGAAATATGTATCATAAGATGCAAAAAAAGTGCTGTACCTTGCATCATTTTTAGGCCATTGCATTCTATAATGAACAATAGCTCTATTATGATGGGCTCCCCCTGCAAACGCGGGATTCAAATACGTAGGTAGCGCATAGAATAAGGACATTTGTGGGTCTTGTGCATAAGCAATAGATCCACCTAACAACATTGTTAATAGCCAAAGACCTCTTCTTTTCATAACTCACAAATATAGTTACCAAATACAAATTAAAAAATTGTGTAATATTCTTTCAGCAATTCTTTAAACTCCTCAGTATACGTGTTGTCACTGTTGTAGATAACCAACTTATCTTCTTTAGATTCGTTTGCCATAGCATAGACCACAATTTTTCGGAATTGATTTGAATTGGGCTTGTTAAATACATTTAAGACTCTATACGGATAATATCCAAAATCGGCTATTTTTTGTTGAAAAATATTCTGTTCATGCACTGGAAGTAAGATTGCTAAGTAACCCTTATCCTTCAACAAATACGTCGATATTTCAGCTAGAACATCTAGAGATAATGATTCTTGGTGCTTGGCCGAGTTTTGGTAGGCATCAACACCTAAGAGGTGCTTCTTAAAAAAAGGAGGATTTGTCAGCACCAAATCATAATAACCGCCATTAAAAAGTGCCCAATCAATTACATTGTTATGAATAACTTTTAGTTCATAAAACGGTGATCTTTCGAAGTTCCGTTTGGCTTCATTAGCGGCTTCCTCATTAATTTCAATGGCAGTGATTTTACTTGCATTATTCTGGGCATACATCAGACTTAAAAGCCCTGTTCCTGTGCCAATATCCAATACCTTTTCAGACTTGAAATTTTTAGAAATATAAGCTCCAAAAATACATGCTTCCGTACTTACCTTAAATCCCTGTTGGTGGTATACATCAAACTGCTTAAATCTAAAGAATTCCTTAGCCAAATAATTTATTTGGGTTGTTCTCCCTTTTTACCATCATCTTTTTTCTCTGAATCTGGAGTTGGCGTTCCCCAGCCGTCATCAACGGGCTGCTCGGCAGGTTTTGTTTCCTCTGGAGTAGGTTGCACATTTGGATCTGCTTCTGGACTAGCTGGCGCTTCTTCCTTAGGCTTTTCAGAGGGCGGTGCCGGAGGCCCTACCACTTTACCTCCATAAGGTGCAGGCTCAGTAAATGTATGTCTCTTCTTTCTTTTAGGAGCAAATGGGGAATATTGAATTTTTAAATCTCCTGAATAGTAAACATCTTTCTTGGAGTTTCCTCTTGCACTTACATCATCGATGTAATCGTTGAATGGAAATCTATAATTAAATTCAGCAAGGATACTAATCCTATGTGTCAAAAAAAAAGCAAAACCTAAACCCGCAGGAACAAAAATACCTATTTTAGGATATTTAGCCCCTTCTGGAATTGCATCACGACTCCAGTCTGGGTTAGTCGTCGATGAAACCACCTTATACCGATTTATACCAAATCCTAAAGTAAGGTATGGTCTAAAGAACATCTCTTTCCTTTTTACATCCATATTTTTGAGCATCTTTCTGTCTAATAAATTGAATCGGCAAAAAGCGGACAACTCCATCATATTATTACTAAAACTTATATTTCTGGTGGTATCACTATCATTTCCTTTTAGGTTCAGATAATTAAACTGAGCTCCAAAATAGGTTCTAGGCCAAACTTTATATGTGGCACCTCCTCCGAAAGTATATGAAGGTTGAACTTTTTTGAGATCACCACTATAACCAGTAACCCCTCCTCCCAATATGAAATTCACAGGACCCCTAAAGTAATAAGAATCAAAAAAACCAGAGTATTCTGTCTCCTTTTTGTTTTGAGAAAAAAGGACGGGAACGAACGCTAAGAATAAGAATATGAATGACTTCCTCAATTTAATAAAATTTTCTAACCTCAATATTATAAATATTTTTACTATTTTACAATTGCGCCATTACTAATGACCTACTTCAGATACATAAGATGATCCATTTTATGATTAATTTCATTCAAAACATATAATAGGCATCTTCCAAATTCCGATTTGATCTCATGCTCCCAAAAGCGTATCACCTTATAGCCTTGCCGCTCCAAGGCAAGTGTTACTTGACGATCACGTTGTATATTCCTTTCTATTTTGGGAATCCAAAAACTCCTATTTGAAGCTATTTTGTGACGCTTATGCGCCCAATCATAACCATGCCAAAAGTCACCATCAATGAATATAAGAATTTTATACTTAAGAAGTTGTACATCTGGATTTCCAAGTATCTTATATTTACTCTTTTTATACCTTACACCTGCTGCCCATAGTGCCTTTTTCAACTTCAGCTCAGGCCCTGTATTCTTACTTTTGATCTTGGACATAATCATACTACGCTTGAGGGTGGTATAAAAACCACCAGCCTCCTCAAACTTAGGAACCTGTATATTCTGCTCCTCCTGTAAGACGTATTTTTTCACCAATTCAAATATTACTATGTAAAAATACAATAAAGCACCTTATTATCCATGAAGTATTCTTGACCTATTCTCCAATAACTATTATATAAACAGTGCATAAAAAGTATTGTTCATAGGCAATAGAATCCACATTAAAAACAAACAAAGATCGAATTAGTTATCCTAAATAAGAACAAGAGGTGGTCTAAAACTTTTGAACTATATTAATATAAAATTGAATTATTATTATGTGCATAAAAACTGGATTTAAAAAGTTATCCACACAAAAACCGCTTCAACACACTTGTGAGCCAATTTTTGAGAGCACTTTAATTATACAAGCGATTGACTGTTTGTATTTTACAAAGAACACCCTTAACTTTGTAGCGCAAACTAGTGAAGTCCTCACCCCAAAAAACAACAATAGAATCTGTGAGGCATACTTAATGATAGTGGATAAAAAGATAAGTACGGAAGAAGAAAAAAAGATAAGACAAGCGTTCAAGGAGAAGTCTTGGAGCGAGCTAAAAGGAGAGAATTCTTGGGCTGTTTTCAAGATTATGTCAGAGTTTGTTGAAGGTTTTGAAAAGCTTTCGAAGATTGGGCCATGTGTTTCTATATATGGTTCAGCAAGAACCCTCCCCGATAACAAATACTACATTTTAGCCAAAGAAATCGCCTCCCAGTTGGTCAAGAAAGGTTATGGAGTGATTACTGGCGGTGGACCCGGCATCATGGAGGCTGGCAACAAAGGAGCTTATGAAAATGGAGGCAAATCTGTTGGGGTCAGAATTAATCTGCCTTTTGAGCCTAACAACAATGTGTACGTTGATAGGGACAAACTCTTGGCTTTTGACTTTTTCTTTGTCAGAAAAGTAATGCTCATGAAATTCTCCCAAGGATTCATAGTAATGCCTGGAGGATTGGGAACTTTGGACGAGCTGTTTGAGGCGCTTACATTAGTACAAACAAGCAAAGTCGGAAAATTTCCTATCATTCTGGTAGGAAAAGACTACTGGAAAGGCTTGATGGATTGGCTTAAGACCACCGTCTTAGAGCAAGAAAACAATATGAATGCAAAAGATTTAGAACTTTTTAACTTAGTGGATACTGCTGAAGAAGTAGTTAGCATTATTGAGGAGTTCTACGCTAAATATTTACTACAACCAAATTTTTAGTGATATAATTTAATACAATGAAAAAGAGAAAGTTATTAGCTTGGGGTTATGGGATTTTGGTAATAGGTTCTATTGCTGAATATAATGCACAATGTGCATATGGCTCATCGATCGTAAAACCAAAGAAAGAATTGAGTTTTGAGGTAGAAAAATTTAGCTTCGCAAATGAAGCTTTCCCTTATCATGACAAAAATCATCATCATAAGTATTTAGTCTACGAAAAACAAATTGCGAATACAAATATCGAAACTGCTCAAATGATTCATAGATCAAAAGATGCGTTTCAAATCATAGAGCCCATATTGAGGAAGCATGGGATTCCTGACGATTTTAAATATTTGGCTGTGTTAGAAAGTGGTTTAAATCAAAATATAGTTTCCTCTGCTAATGCAACCGGTGTTTGGCAACTCATGGGTACTACAGCTCAAGCGATGGGGCTAACTGTAAATGAAGAAGTCGACGAAAGACTTGATCTGGCAAAATCGACAGTGGCGATTTGTAAGCTTCTCAAGAGCCATAAGAGATTCTTTGGAACATGGACCGAGGCATTAGTCGCCTTTAACATGGGCAATACTGCATTGTTCAAGTTTCAAAAGGCACAAAATAATTTCAACGATGTTTATGCACTTAGAATGTACGTAGAAAGCGCCCATGTGATTTATAAGATCATTGCATATAAAGAGTTATTTAACAATTTGGAGAAATATGGTTATGCCCACTCTTGTAAAGCTGGTGCTAAACAAAAATCCAAAACCAATTTCAAGATAGTTTCTTCAGGTTTTGAGTTGCTGGCAAATCTCAATACGGAAAGCAAAGCCGCATCAAAAAATTAACATTCAAAATAGTGCCCCCATCAAGAATATTGATGGAACAATTACAGATTTTAGTTGGAAAAGGAAGTCGAGATCTCTTGGCTTCCTTTTTATATTATGGGATTCGGATCTTTGCACCCAAATGCCGAGGCTGCTTATCAACTAACATATCTAATAGCACTTTAACCCTAGCGAAATATTCCCTTATATAAGTTTTAACTCCAAACTTAATGGATGGCTCTCTAGCATTAAAACCGACCGCATCCAGCTTAAACTGCTGTGCAATATAAATGGCTCGTTCATTATGAAAAGCCTGACTGATAATGATGAATTCATTTTGACCAAAAATCTCCTTACACCTCACTACCGAATCTAATGTCCTTAAACCCGCATAATCCAAGAATATAACAGAATCTGGGATTCCTAGGGCAATCAGGGCATTTTTCATATCCTGAGGCTCATTGTAATATTTCTCACTATGATCCCCACTGATGACGATGTATTTGAGCTTGTGATTTTTGTATAAGTCTATTGTGGCGTCTATTCTGTATTTAAAAAAAAGATTGGAATGTCCATTTTTTAATTGCTTGGAAGTCCCCAATAGCAAGCCCACCTTTCTATAGGGTACTTTAGCCAAATCATCGTAGTCTAAGCCTTTAGTAGCACGCTCCACAGTATGGTTGGCGTACCATAAGATAAGGAAAAAGAGCGTACATGCTACAATTGCAAAATAGATCAACCTTTTAACCCATTTGGTTTTCAGGTATTTAATCATTGTCGGCAGTATCTATAAGATTCATATCTGGCACCGCACTACCTGCTATTCCCTGTATAGATCCATAAAAGCCAACGGTGTTAACTAATACCTTTTCCAATTGCTTTTCGCGTTCAGCCCAAATTTTATTCATTTGCAACCTTTCCTTCTCTAGAGATGCCTTCAGTGCCAAGAAAGTGTCTTTGAGCGTCTCCATACGCTGTTTAAACTCTGGACTTGTTAGGTAATTGTACAAGAGCTCCATCTTGTCGCCTTTATTGACTTGTGATTTCATAGCAAGGTTCACCTGTATGATGCTCTCTCTCAAAACAATAGAGAGGCCCTTAAATTCTGAAAGGGAACAGATATAGATACCATCCTTGATGCCTAAATGGTCCATTTCTTTAGGCATGGTCTCCGTAACCAGTACCGCAATATCTGCCTTGGCCTTGAGACGATCGGACTTCAACTTCTCGATCCAATCTATACTAAAATGTTTAGTACGTTTGCTCTCATATATAATGGTACCACAACTGTTGCCCAGTTTATCAACCACAGTATGGATAATATCAGCACCATGAAATCCTTTAGGCACTTCTGAAATAAGGTCTAGCCGAAACATATCCTTCAATATGTCTTCTATGTGTAGCTCTTGGACTTCACCTTGAGATTGCATGGAACCTTGATTGGCCTTTTTCTGCAGCTCCTCGATCTGGTCGATCAATTTTTTATTTTGATGCTCTTGATCCTTAAGTTTGAGTTCAAAAGTCTCAGAGGCCTGTTTTTTAGCTTCTTCTAGCACTTCTTGTCGCTTTTGGTTAAACTCCTTCTGCAACTCAAAGGCGATTTTATCCCTGCTTTCCGCCAATTCGGTCTTGAGCTTTTCATTATCTAGCATTACCTTTTGAAAATTGGCTTTTTCTTGTACCATTCCCTCAAGTTGCTTTTTTAAGCCAGCTATCAATATTTCATTATCTTGGGTAGCCTGTACCTTAGCAGCTTCAGTGAGCTTTATTTTCTCTTGCTCTAGTCTTTCTTGAAATAATTTATTTGCCTCTTCCCTTTTCTTATTAAAATCCTCTTCCTTCTTCTTTAGCTCAACCTCCTTGGCAGAAAACTCGTTTTTGTACCTTGTAAGCTCTTGATTGAACTTGTCTTTATATTTATGCTCCAAGTCATGAGCCAAGACCTGTTCTATATCGAATTGATGCCCACAGTTAGGACAAGTGATCTTACTTTCCATTATCTCCTTATAAAAACATAAATTTAGCAATTATATTGCAATCTTGGCCTAATAAACATAAAAGCTCCAAGGAGTAGTTTGGGATGCAACTAATTTTAGTATTTTTATCGAATAAGAAATGAACGTTCTCAACTGTTCTATTCTTCAATTAAGAAACAAATCAATATAAAATTATGAAAAACAATCGTCGCGAATTTATTCGACAAACAGGCATCTACGCTGGGGGAATGATATTAAGCACCTTATTACCATCGTTCACACTAGAGTCCGACAAAAAGAAAAAATTTGACTTTAAGATTTCCTTAGCACAGTGGTCGCTACACAAGGCACTATTCAACAAAGAAATTACGACCTTGGATTTTCCTATTCTGGCTAAAACTAAGTATGGTATTGAAGCAGTAGAATATGTTAATCAGTTCTTTCCCGACAAGGCCAAAGATATGGTTTATCTCAAAGACCTCAAGAAAAGAAGTGATGATCATGGTGTAAAAAACCATCTGATTATGATCGACAATGAAGGATCTCTGGCTGCAACTGATGCCAAGGAAAGGATCATTGCGGTGGAAAACCACTACAAATGGGTAGATGCTGCCAAATTTTTGGGCTGCACCTCAGTACGAGTAAACCTTCATGGACATGGCACGGAACAAGAATGGAAAGATGCCTCAATAGATGGTTTAAGCAAACTTGTAGCTTATGGTGCACAACAGCAAATGAATATAATTGTGGAAAACCATGGACAGTGGTCCTCTAAAGGCAACTTGGTAGCAGAAGTTATAAAGACCATCAACAGTAAATACTGTGGTACATTACCAGACTTTGGCAACTTTTGTGTAAGACGTCGCGACGGCGATCTTTGGGAATCTCCTTGTGTGGAAACTTATGATTTGTACAAAGGAGTGCAAGAGATGTTGCCTTATGCTAAAGGAATCAGCGGGAAGGCCTTTGATTTTGACAAGGATGGGAACGAAATCACTATAGACTTCCTGAAAATGTTCAAGATGGCAAAAGATTCTGGGTTTACAGGTTATGTTGGCATAGAATACGAAGGCAATAATCTCTCCGAGAATGAGGGCATCATAGCGACTAAGAAGCTACTGGAGAAAGTAAGGGCTCAATTAGCTTGATTCAGCTCTATAATATGTGCAAGGAACTGCTCAAGGGCAGTTCTTTCATAAACCCAGAATAATCATTAGAAATTTACTGCGACAAAATGCTACCTCAAATTCATTTCGATACTCGTTTTTCTTCATTCAAGCTAGCATTACTAGCTTTTCATTCAGAAAAACTCCGTGCCTCATGACTTTTTCCTATCATTTCGTCTCGCTACAAAGTCTAATGCTTAATCTGGGTTAAACCAAAATTATAATTACCTATACCAATAAAGTCTTATAGAGAAATCACGCCTTCGATTTTCGCAACAGATTCATATACAGCTATGATCTCCTCTGCACTGTTCACATGTTTACGTACACTGAGTGCGTTATATTTTCCAGTAGCTGAAGATTTCATTTCCATAACGTCTACTTTGGGATCGAACAATTCAAGGATTTGATCCGTCTTTTGAGCATCATCAAGAAATATGAATTTGAAAAGATAAATACTTGGCCAAGTGTTGAGACCATTGAGTTTTTCTCTTAAATTATCGAAGTCTTGAGTAGCCATTGTGCAGGATTTAGTGATTTTACCAATGATGGATTTATAGAATTACTTTATGTTGGTTTGAAAATAAATTATAAATGCATCCTTGATAACTGCAAAGATAGCTAAGAATCACAAAATGGGCAATCTTAGTGTACTAGACTATTATATTGTGGATGTTTAGAGAACAAAAAAGCTGCTCTTTCCTGAGCAGCTTTTTTGTTAAAGATAAGAGCGAATTTATTTAATGATTCACCTTGTCAATATGTTTCTTACAACACGATTCCGTTGGAGCCTTACATTTCTTTTCATAATCCGATCCGTGACAAGATTTAGACTGTTCCATGCTTGCCAAAGTAGGTGCAATCACCAAAGCGACAATAGACATCAGCTTAATCAAGATATTCATAGAAGGCCCTGAGGTATCTTTGAAAGGATCTCCCACCGTATCACCAGTAACGGATGCTTTATGAGGTTCTGATTTCTTGTAATAAGTTTCTCCGTCAATTACGACTCCCTTTTCAAAAGATTTTTTAGCGTTATCCCAAGCACCACCTGCATTGTTTTGGAAAAGGCCCATGAGCACTCCCGATACAGTAACACCAGCCAAAAGACCACCTAATACTTCAGCTCCAAATGAAAAGCCTACGATTAAAGGTACAGTAAGCGCTATAGCCCCAGGCAGAAGCATTTCACGAATGGAGGCTTGCGTAGAAATAGCTACGCACTTGTCATATTCAGGCTTTGTAGTGCCTTCCATAATGCCCGGGATCTCCCTAAACTGACGACGAACCTCTTGTACCATGCTCATCGCGGCTCTACCTACTGCGGCAATAGCCAAAGAGGAAAAAATATAAGGGATCATCCCACCCACAAAAAGACCGCCAAGTACTTTGGCATTGTAAATATCAATTTTAGATATTCCAGCGATCCCTACGAAAGCAGCAAACAAGGCTAAAGAAGTCAATGCCGCAGAGGCAATGGCAAAACCTTTGCCAGTAGCTGCGGTGGTATTCCCCACAGCATCTAAAATATCCGTTTTCTCACGTACATCACTTGGCAACTCACTCATTTCGGCAATACCTCCCGCATTGTCTGCAATAGGCCCAAAAGCATCTATCGCAAGTTGCATCGCAGTGGTTGCCATCATGCCCGCAGCAGCTGTAGCTACACCATACAAACCTGCCGCTTCAAAAGACAAGATAATACCCGCTGCTAAAGTGATGATTGGCAAAACCGTAGATTCCATACCAACTGATAGTCCTCCAATGATATTGGTAGCATGTCCCGTTGCTGAACGCTGAATAATAGACATTACTGGCCTTTTGCCCATAGCTGTGTAGTATTCCGTAATCAAGCTAATCAATGTTCCTACTACCAAACCTACAATAACCGCCATAAAAACTCCGGTTCTGTTAAAAACCGCGCCCCTAAGCTCCAAATCCCCCTCAGGCAAGAGCCAATTGATAATAAAATAGGATGCGATAGCTGTAAAAAGTATCGATGCCCAGTTACCTCTATTTAAAGCCGCTTGTACCTTACTAGTACCGGCATCCGCATCTTTTATGTATACAAAGAAAGTTGCTACTAATGAAAGTACAGTACCAACACCTGCTATAACCATGGGTAAAAGTATAGGCGAAAGTCCATTAAAATTGTCTTTAACTACAATTTCTCTCCCTAAAACCATAGTAGCCAATATGGTAGCCACGAGCGACCCAAATAAATCGGCTCCCATGCCAGCCACATCACCGACATTATCACCGACATTGTCTGCAATGGTTGCTGGATTACGGGGATCGTCTTCTGGAATTCCAGCCTCCACTTTGCCCACTAGATCAGCACCAACATCTGCCGCTTTAGTATAAATACCTCCACCAACTCTAGCAAACAAAGCAATACTCTCTGCCCCTAGTGAAAAGCCGGTAAGGACTTCTATGGCAACCTCCATGTGCATTGAATCCATCCAACCATCGGCACCAATACCCCCAAACAAACTTATAAATATGATAAATAGCGTACTCATACCGATAATAGCCAAACCAGCGACACCCATACCCATAACAGCACCTCCCGTAAAGGATACCTTAAGTGCCTTAGATAGACTGCTACGGGCCGCTTGTGCTGTTCGTACGTTTGCCTTTGTAGCGATACGCATACCGATAAAGCCTGCTAAAGCCGAAAAAACAGCACCAATCACAAAGGCAAGAGCAATGATAGGGCTCGATTTCTCATTGAATTGCCCCATTACACCTAGCAATATTGCAGCAATAACCACAAATATGCTTAAAACACGATATTCTGCCTTTAAGAAAGCCATAGCCCCTTCCGCAATCGCACTAGAAATTTCTTTCATACGATCATTACCCGCATCTTGCTTAATGACCCAGACGGCCTTGATATAAGTGTACAACAACGCTAAAAAGCCAAACAGTGGCATGAAATACAATACTTCCATAATTCTAATTTAAGAGATTTTAGTTTATTAATAATTCACTTTTTTAAAATAGTATCATCAAATATATATAAAATTAATGGGAACAATTATATTATTTCTATAAAATATACAATATTTAAAGGCTCGAAATGAGCTAAACTGACAAAATGGTAATGAATCTAAATCGGCTTAATAAATAAACTAGAGAAGAGGCTTTTGAAAGTTCTGTGGAAAGCAAGAAGGATTGAGTATTTGTGATAAAATTATGAATATCCTGCTAGACTTGAAGATCTATTAAAAGCTTAAGTCTAGCGTTATAGTAAAAAGGTATTTCCCATTCAGATTTATGGACGTAATGTGAATTGCTTCCTTTCCGATTCCTTTCCATTGATAATGATTGAAATCTCATGAATACCAGGATGATAAACTCGAGTTGTAATAGGTCTAAAGCTATAGGTCTTTAGCCAGCCATGCGACTCTTGTCCTGAAAAAAGTTTTTCACTTATTTTGAACACCTTTTGTGAAAGGCTCCCATCTTTTTTTCGGAAATACATTCCGAATTCTATACGAGCATTTATTGGCTTATGATCTTGATTTTCAATAGTAAAGGTAAAGCTGAGCTCTTTGCCCATATTCACATGCTCATTTACAAGCACAAAATCTTTTATGATCAAGTGTTTAGACTGGCTTACCCCAAAAACATCCAGTACTCGCTGATCCCCCTTTTTGAGCAAAGTACGTGCTCCATGTTTTATAACCCAATCAGTATTTCGAGACTGCCCCTTCCATTGATTTAACAGCTCTAACACAGTGTCTGGATGTTCTTTTGAAACATCGTTGAGATGGTTAGCCACTGATTTTCGCACATAAAGCTCAGGATCTGATTTAAGTCTCTCTAGAATAGGTATTGTATGTTTAGGGTTTTTGATGATCTCATCAAGTTTGAACGACCACGGCAATCTTGGGCGACTACCTTCGCTAGCCAAACGCCTTACGTGTGGATCCTTGTCTTCAGCCCAATTATGCATTACACTAAGCGTTTTTTCAAAATCTTTTTTAAGGAATACTCTTATGGCAAACTCAGACGAACCAAATGTTGTGAAATACTTAAGCGCTTCCATAGAAACCTCAAAATGTGATGTTCCATATAATCCAACAAAATCAGGGAAAAGCAATGTGGTATAACCCCTGTCCAGTCTAGGGATCACATCTGACATTATTTTGATTGACTGTTCGAAGTTTTCAGGTAAATGTTTTTTAAGAATTATGGAACAGCGACGCATTCTTTCGTTTAAAGAAAGTGGTTCCAAATCTTCTGTCACCTCCCTTACAAATTGCTCTACAGGAAAGCCCCCATAAACACTCCCAAACTCCTCAGCCAACCTTTTGTAAAACTTCAGGTTGAACATTTCTTTTAATGGTTCTGCCACAATATTATTCTGCTATGTTAATTCCAATTATATCTAATACACGACCCAAATGTACCTTCATTTCATTTCTTTGAGTGAGATCTAATAAATGATCTTGATGAAAGCTAATCGTCACTTTCCCTTTCGAGTTGATCAACCGAACCTGCAATGTGGAAGAGTTAGGCCACTCTGGCTTCTTCCAAGACATCCGGACATGAGAATAATCTTTCAAGACGGTCACCTTGCCCTCAATACCGTCTATGGTTTTGTAACCATCTCCCAAAACCAATTTTTGTGCATCAGGAAGTCCTAACCAAAGCTCTAGTCCCTTTGGTGAAAACATAAAATGCCAAGCATTTTCCAATCCGATCGAAAAAGTTTTTCTAACACCAATCTGAAAACCAGCATCTTTTGTTTGCCCTATTGCTTTCATGAACTTACCTGTTTTACAAACATAACATAAAAATAATAACCATCATTGACAACCCTATGTCAGCAGAGGTATTTCTATTGACTTAAACGTTTCTAAGTATTCAAGACTTCACTATAACCTCTGAAAACAATCACCCAATTGGCATTTAAAAACAGCTAGTCAAGAAACTCACGTTCTTGTAAAAATACAATTTTACCGTACCTAGCGACCACGGATCTACCATAGCCCGACGACGAACCTACCTTAGCCCTACTCTCAGATACTCGAATTTTTCGAATCCTGTAAAAATACAATTTCACCTATTCTGCGATTTTGTTGCACTCAAGAAATAATCATCTGAATGTAGGTTAATCTCATCTTCTACAAATTGGCGATATCAATTCGATACTTTGTGTTGATAGCTTATGGAGCAAAACGGAAATAAGGAAAAGCTTGACTAAATCTTCTGTGTAATTTGATTTTATTAAGTATAAATTTGCCAAAAACCCCTTAACCCCATGAACGAAAAGATCATAGAAGCATTTGGCAACAAACTAAGACTCAGAGCCAGTGGTATTTTGATTCAAAATGACGAAATTCTACTCGTTTCCCACAAGAGTATCGGCAAAACCGACACACTGTGGGCTCCTCCAGGTGGCGGTTTACATTTTGGAGAGCCTTTGGAACAATGCCTAAAAAGAGAATTTAAGGAAGAAACAAACCTTCAAATTGAGGTGGGTCAATTACTGTTTGTAAATGAATATCTTGAGCCACCCTTACATGCCATAGAACTGTTCTTTGAAATCAAAAGCTACACGGGAGAACTAAAAATCGGTCAAGATCCAGAAATGTCTTCTGAATCCCAGATTATTCAAAATGTTCGATTTGTATCATTTGAAGAAATTAAAAGAAGTAATCCTTCATCCTATCACTCTATCTTCCAAAAGATAAACACTTTAGCGGAATTGAAAAATCTTAAAGGTTATCATAAAAATACCAATCTTTCTTGATAATGGAAAAATAAATAGATAGATTTGTATTGGGGATATATAGACTTTTATAAAATTTCACAAATCATTGAACACCACATCGGTATACAATAGAGTTCGATACATTAAAGATGTTAAATTCAACATTGAGTACATATCACAGTACGAATTGTTGCTGTATCTTAATGGTAGCTCCTTTTTTGTATGTGTCATGGACAACCTAGACCACAGATGTTTATTCTTTGAAGAATATGAAATCCTAGAAGACGATATTACTTCCTCACTCAATGAGGTTTTTGACGATCATCATTTTTTGCGTGCGGCCTTTTGGAAAAAAATTAAATTTTCACAGTACACCAACAAGTTTACCCTTATTCCCAATGGGCTATTTGTTGTTGAAAATGCCTTTGATTATTTAGATCTCATTACCGATGTGAATGTAGGCTCTGATAAGGTATTGTACTATAAGCATGAAAATCTAGGCATGACCAATGTTTTTGCAGTAGATTACAGTTTGTACCAATGGATTACTAACTTTTACCAAAACAAAAAGATTGTATTCATTCATCCTACTGGTGCTCATATCGAAACACTCATGAAGGTAAAACCTAACGAAAGTTATGAAGCCATAGACATTAACTTCAATGAGAAGAGCTTTGACATTTCATACAAGAAGAACAACAAACTGGAGTTTTGCAACATATTTGAGTACAACAATGAAAGTGATGTGCTTTACTTTCTTCTTGCGGTAGTTGACTCCCTGAACATAGACATCAGAAACACCCATTGCAATTTATATGGAAAGATAGATCACAACTCCATCATCTACACCAAGATCAAGGAATTCATCAAAAGTACCAAGTTTGGCTCCAAGCCAAGCGCAATACAGTTTAGCCATGTATTTGATGAATTGTTTCTCCATCAGTACAATGATCTATTCCCTATGTACATTTGCTAAATCATGAAAAAAATCGCCGTCTTCCCTGGATCCTTTGACCCTTTTACCAAAGGTCATGAAAATATTGTCTTGAGAGGCACCCACCTATTTGATGAAATCGTGATCGGCATTGGCCATAACACCCAAAAAAACAGAGCCTTTTCTGTAGAACAAATGAAAGGGCTTATTGAAAAATGCTTTGCTGGCAACCCTAAGGTAAAAGTTGAGATCTATTCAGGACTTACCTCCCACTTTGCCAAACAAGTAGGTGCTTCAGCTATATTGAGAGGACTGAGAAACACTACAGATTTTGAATACGAAAACACCATAGCTCAAGTTAACAACTATCTTAATAGTGAGCTAGAAACAGTCTTTCTAATCACTTCGCCCTCATTAGCATACATTAGCTCTTCTATAGTTAGAGAACTTTACAAATTTGGCACTGATGTCTCAAATTTTCTGCCTTACGAGTTACCTCAGTCTTAAATAAAAACATTTTTGCAACAACCTTTATGGAATCTACAAGTATCCATCATCTATACTTATATGACAGCAAGATTCTATCTCTACATCAGAACCCTTTTCTTAATTATCCTTACGAGTAACATATCTTGTAAAGCCAAGGATGAGTGTACCCATAAGGAGCCTAATCCCAAAAGTTTGCCTCAACTTACTTGCCTTGAAGATTTTAAAGTACTGCAGGGTGCCCCACTTGCCCAAAAATACAGTAATGTAGCTACCGTAAAGGTCGTCTATGATTTCAAAAGCCGTAAGATCTTCTTTGTAAATAGTTATTATTATAAATTTCACTATGAATTTTGTTTTGCAAAATTCAACGATGGCTATGTAAATCTGGACGAGTTTAACAAAATAGAATATTCTGACAAACCCGAAAGACATTATGGTCTCGCCAATCTCAACTATTATTCCGGAAGTAAGAGGTATACATTAGAACTTTTTGCTGATGATAAACTCTCGAGCAACCTTTTGATAGAAATGTTTAAGAATATTCAAGCCAAAGTGTTTTTCAAAAACAACTTTATGGTCTTTGTAAACAGCGAAACTATGGCTTCCAGAAAAAATGCCTTGGAGCAGGCCAAAATCCCTATGATATATCCTGATGAAATTTTTAAAGGTCAGACCTTTCAAGCAATGAACAAAGGAATTGCCTATGGATATCTAAAGTTTGTGGATTCAAAGAAAATATCAAAAACGGATATCAAGCCAAATGATATTATTGTTTGCGAAGGATTACCAAACGAATTGCCGCTATGTAGAGGCATAGTTACAAGTTGCTTTCAAACACCACTTTGCCATGTTAATATTCTTTCCAACAACAGGGGCATTCCTAACGCTGCTTGGAAAAATATATTCAAAGATTCCACTATTGGTAAACTGAAAAATCAATTAGTCAGTATGGAAGTCAAGGATAATCGCATCATTATTAAATCAAGTCCACTCGCTGAAGCTCAGAAATTTTGGACCCAAAACAAATCTAAAAAAAGGATCACCCTTAAATACGATCTTGTAACTCAAAACCTAATAGATGCAACCCAGTTAAAATCTACAGATGTACAAGTAGTTGGAGGAAAAGCTTCCAATTTTGGGGAACTCACTAGGATCAAAATCGATGGCACACCCTTGCCTATACCCGAAGGCGCTTTTGCTATACCATTTTACTACTATGACAAGCACATCAGAACCAATGAAATCAAAACACTCATTGATAGCCTCATAGCGGATAAGAACTCAATGGAGGATCCCGCAAAACTAGAGAAGCGACTTAAGGTAATTCGAAAAAAAATCAAGGACAGTCCTTTAGATCCATCATTATTAGCCCTTATTAGAAACAAGATTAAAGCCAATGGAAAGTGGACCTCATATCGTTTCAGATCGTCCACAAACGCAGAGGACATCCCGGGCTTTAATGGAGCGGGCCTTTATAGCTCCAAAACAGGCTCATTAACAGACACTTCAAAACCCATCGACAAGGCAGTAAGATCCGTATGGGCAAGTCTTTGGAACTTGAGAGCGTTTCAAGAAAGAGCGTTCTTCGAGATAGACCAAAGCAAGGTGTTTATGGGCATACTTTGCCATCGTAATTTTGGAGATGAAGAAGTCAATGGCGTTGTGGTTACCAAAAATCTATATAGGGAAAACTATCCAGGCATGGTTGTAAATGTACAATTAGGGGAAACTTCCATTGTGCTGCCCACTGATAGTATAAGTTGTGAGCAGCTCCTCATTACTATGCCTATAGATGCCAATGAATCCGAAGAAAACATCGGGATAGACCATATCGCATTTTCAAGCCTTTCGCCGTCAAAAAATATTATGACCCAAGAAGAAATGGTTCTTCTTTCCAAGTATTGCAAGGCCATCAAAAGTCATTTTTATTTTAATAAGAATAGATTTACCAATCAACTACTCTATGACAGATATGGTATGGATATAGAATTCAAGCTCGAAAAGCGAACTAGAAAACTCTATATCAAGCAAGCTAGAGAGTATTGATCTTTCAAAAAAGCAGTCTCAATGTTACCTTATTGTTAAGTTTTTCGTATATTAGTTACATTTTATTAACAATGTTGGCATTAAAGTAGCATTTGAAATGAACGATGAGTTAATCATAAAAAAGCCTTCTAAAGTCAAATCGGCAGAAGCACTTAAAAAATCAAGAGAAAAAAGGAGAAAAAAAGTATTTGTAAAATGGCTTAAAAGAACATTGGTAGGACCTCTTTTAGGATTCTGGTTAGCCTTTTTGGGTTTTCATTTAATGCACACCACACTAGGAGTCTCCGTAGGCATTTTCCTTGCATTCACAGCAGTTGGTCTTTTTGTAAAATTCAAATATGTCAAATACGCTTACATAAGCTTGGTAGTAGCCATATACCTATTCTTGCTTTCTAGTCTTTTTAACCATTAAAGATTTTGATTTAAAAACTAATCACACTATTTTAGGCAATCCTGAAATAATAATCCCTGCTAAACGTTAAAAGTATGTGGTCGATTAGCTGATTTTTTGACGCATATTTTATTTATGGAAAAAGTACATATTGCTAACGAGCTATTATCACCCTATAAAGGAACGCTCAAACAAGAGGTCAAGACTCCTCTTAAAAGAAGGAAAAACCATTTATATAAGAAGACATTAAGACTTTTGATAGGACCCCTTCTTGGTTTTTGGTTGGCTTTTTTGGGACATCAAGTGTTTCAAATAAGCGTAATCCCTTCAATGTTGATTATCGCATCTTTTACAATTGCGGGCATCACTATAAGGTACAAGTACATCAGATATGTCTTTTTGTTTTTGATTGCGAGCATCAATGTCTATCTGGTACTCAATATGGTTAAATCTTAATTTCAATAACAAACACTTTTGTCAAATATTTAAACGCTATCTACTGAAGCTTTTTGTTTAAAGTAACCTCTGATGCTTCATAATTTGTGTATAAGTTGACCCCTTATCCACAACTAACTCCGTATTTATTAAACTTTCCAAATACACACGACAGATCATTGGATGAAAGACAATTATAAATAGCGAAGTTAAAGCTTAATTGCATAATCTAAATTCATTTAAGGCAAAACATGGTATTAAGTTATACCCTTAAATCTATTAGTTGATACCACCCGAGACTCAATAGTAAACAAAACGAAACCTTTATTTTGTTCTGCCACAAACCAAATATCCACTAAGGCCATAAAACATCCTCCAATTAAGTAAAATATTCTGCTTACCTGTAACTTTTATATTTTAAAATGTATTAATCGGTTATTGAGCCCAAAGACACAAACACCACAAAAACATTAAATTACTATAAAGAGCAGTTTTTTAAACTAAATCTCATGTAACAACATGATTTTTAACAACTAAAGAGGGAATCCGATGGGTTCCCTTTTTGTTTAAAATTAATTTTAATAGTTAAAGACATTCAAGGCCTCTCCTCTTATACTTACTATCCAAAAAAGATCTCTGAAATCCCAAACAAACGACACTAAATAGCTCATCTAAATTTCCAACTCAAATATGCGTCCAAACATATATTACATTTAAACCACCATCATTGAATATTTATCAATTAATAATCAATATTTATAAGTAATTATTTGAAGTTTTTATACTGATGTATATTTGTGTTGTGAAATAAAAAATATAAATGTTAAAACTTTATCAAAATTTAATCTAAGATCTACAATTTGAATCAAAATGCTGACTACTAGATTTTTTTAACCAAAATATTTTTTTTTATAAATCAAAACTCTATATTTGGGTAGATGATCGCTGAAGCACTTGGTGTTTTTAGCAACATCTAAAGGGGATCAAATTTAATATTACAATATTTGTTATGCCATTTTACTATGTAATATATTAAATTAACTTTTTGCTATTAATTTTAATTCCAAGTAAGTATTATGCTCGATGAAGCATTAAAATATATCAAATCAGAAGTTAACGACTACTTTACTCAAAAACTTGGGAACAGTACCGAGACTAGGATATTATTCGGAAATCTCTCTCAGATAAACGAGGGGACCCAAGCCGAAAAATATAAGGGGAAGATTGTGATGTCTTTGGTTAACGTGGAGGAGGATAAATTAAGCAAGAGTCCAGACAATTTCACGGTCATTCCTATGCAAAAAACTATCTACAAAAACCCTAAAGTATATTTGAATGTCTACATACTCTTTGCCATTAATAAGGATTATGGCTCAACCACTGAAACTGCTGACCCCTACAAGGACTTGTCATTAATTGTTCAATGTTTTCAGCGCAAAAACTTGTTTACGCCCGAAAACTCGCCATCACTACCCTCAATATTTGACAGGCTATATTTGGAGTTGGTCTCACTAAGTTTTGAGCAATTAAACCATCTTTGGGGTGTATTGGGAGGCAAATACATACCTTCTGTTCTCTATAAAGTAAGAGTAATAGGTATTGAAGATGATCAGGTTGACTTTGAAGGAGGTTTGATCCAGGAAATAAATATTAATGCTAAACATATCAAATGATAAACTATGGGAAACCGATACGATATATTGTTTAGCATAAGAATTGATCACGAGTTCTTTAACAACTCATATCTACCAGTAGATATAATACCTTGTACTGAAACCAGTTCCTTACTCAAGGGATTAAAGGCAAATATTTCTATTCATAATAATTTATTAAATGTGGTTATCCCTGCGCTAGATAATAAGCCCATAGACATCATAGCAAAAGGAACCACTTTTAAATTTTACTTTCGCACAAAAGATTCTCGCTTTAATAATTTGACAGGTGGGGTCCAATCAATACCACAAAAGGTATTGTACTTTACAAATTTCCAAAGCCAAAACTTAGGGAATTTGACCTTCCTTTCAGCTCCTGTTGCTAAATATACAAAAAATCAAACTTACGAACACGGCGACTTAGCAAGTAATGCATCTGGGGCAATCTATGAGTCTCTACTTACCAACAAGTCTGGGGCCACAAGTAAAGGGTTGACCAATACTAGCTATTGGAAAAAACTGGATGCTTCATTAATGTATGTTTCCCCTGCCGATCAAATCAACAAAGTAAACAATGTGTTGACTTCTACTTTTGATCCATTAATAACTAGTTTGGATGTTTCAGTGAAACAGTTTAACCCGTTGTCTAATGCATTTGATTTGGATGCTCTTCCATCATTAAACAGAACATTTTCAATCCCAACAGGAGAAGTGTCTATTGGAATAGATTCATTACTGAGCTCACGATATAGAGCCACATTTAATGGGGTCGAAAGTGAAGTATTTTACAAAGACGAGGAGTTGTTTAAAAACAATTTTAATGGTGTTATTGAAATAGCCCATCACGATTTGCTTCCAGATGCCGGAAAATTGATTGATGGTGATGGCTTACTTAAAAGACCAACCTTTGGAATTCTTTTCAAATCAAGATCACTACTTTGGAGGTATGTAACTAAAACTCCTGACGATGTTACATCACTTGTAGACATCAACGATGATTCGTTTGGTTTTGCCAAGGATACGGACAAATCTTTTCTCTCAAATAAACTTATGGAGTTGGAAGAAAATAGTTCACGCACTATTGTTTTGAAAAAAGGGAGCATCGTGAAATCATTTGTACTTCAAACACCACAAGCTCAGACATTAAAAAAGATCATAAAAGATAATAATACATTTTTAGTCACCGAGGTATTCATCAATTTTTAACATTAAAAATCTAATAATATGGCAAGTACATACAAAACCCCAGGCGTTTACATTGAGGAAATCCCTAAGTTTCCGCCATCAGTTGCAGCTGTAGAAACTGCTATCCCCGTGTTTGTAGGTTATACTCAGAAAGCTACAAGCTTACTCCCTGATGATCTTAAGAATAAAGCTATCAGGATCAGCTCATTCTTAGAATATCAGGCATACTATGGTGATGCCCCAAGCCAAGCCTTATCCATAACATTAGATTTGGCTGGGCAACCAGTTACAGGTACTGCTAGTTCGCCGTCGAAATTCAATATGTATTATGCAATTAGGGCATTTTATGACAATGGAGGTGGTCCTTCGTATATTATTTCGCTAGGTGCATATCCATCCACAGGCCTTGGAACTATTGCAAACTACGATGACAGTTCTGATTCTTCAGCCCTCAACGTAATTAAGAAAGTAGATGAAATCACCTTGTTAGTTTTCCCTGATCTCGCCTCACTTAATTCAAGTGACCAGTATTACACCATCATAAAAAAGGCCCTTTTACAATCTGGGGATCTTAAAGATAGATTTACTCTTATTGATTTATATAAAGAAAGTTCTGAGAAGTTAACGATTGATAATTTTAGGGATAAAATAGGCACCTCCGAATTGAAGTTTGGTGCGGCCTATTACCCCGAGTTAAAATCAGTGTATAATTTCAACTCTTCCAACTCAAGTCTGACATTTGTACATACGGATAATAGTGGCAAGAAAAAACCTCTTGATAGTCAAACTTTTTCCAATGTATTAGGGCTTGTCAAAAACTCGGCTTTAAAAGTCCAAATTGAGGCTGCCCTATCTGGGGTCACTGCAAGTAATAAAGCTGACAGAGTTGCATTAATATCTAGGAGTATGGATGAATTTTTGCTATATCCAATTCTTTCTCCAACGACGGCTCCTGTAGCCACTGCTACTACTGACGGGGTAAGAAATACAGTTGCAGATATTTTGTTAGATGTAAATGCTGCAGCAAACCCAGATACAAGTACCGACCCCATAACAGGTACAAAACTTACCGCACTTTCGGCGGCACTGGCTTTATACATAGACAAACTAAACGACTCGATCAAGCTTGCTGCGCCTACTGTGGCCAATTCTTCAGATGCTTCCACGGGAACGATTAAGACTGGAACTTCGTCTGCAAATTTGGCCATCTATAAAAACTTTGTAACAGAAACGTTCATAGCAAATGTAAAAGCAACTACTGCGAAAATTTTTGTAACTATTCCAGCATCGCCAGCAGTGGCAGGCATATACGCTTATGTAGACAGCACACGTGGTGTATGGAAAGCCCCTGCAAATGTGAGTTTAAATGCTGTGATAGAACCAACTGTAGCACTTAACGACGCTGACCAGGCGGATCTGAATGTATCAGACACCGGCAAATCAATCAATGCCATTCGCAAGTTTACCGGCAAAGGTGTATTGGTTTGGGGATCGAGAACTCTGGCAGGCAACGACAACGAATGGAGATACGTGCCAGTAAGAAGATTTTTCAACTTTGTAGAAGAGAGTGTTAAAAAAGCTACTATACCCTTTGTGTTTGAACCTAACGATGCCAATACATGGATTAGGGTTAAGGGTATGATTGAAAACTTCTTAATCCTTCAGTGGAGAGTGGGTGCACTTGCAGGTGCGAAGCCAGAAGATGCATTTTATGTAGCTGTTGGGATTAACAAAACCATGACTGCACTGGACATATTGGAAGGCAGAATGATCGTTGAGATCGGTATGGCTGTTGTACGCCCAGCTGAATTCATCATTTTGAGATTCTCTCATAAAATGCAGGAATCATAATTTCTCCATCTACAAAACAGATTTAAACATTAAAAATCAATAAATAATAAAGATATGGCAGCCACTTATCCATTACCAAAGTTCCACTTCAGAGTAGAGTGGGGCGGTTCGAAAATAGGCTTCTCTGAAGTAACAGGGCTCACCGTTGAGCATGATTTGATAGAATATAGAGACGGGAGTAGTCCCGAATATCATAAAATCAAAATGCCTGGGATGCAAAAGTTCAGCAATGTGACGCTGAAAAGAGGCACTTTCCAGAGCGATGCAGATTATTACAATTGGATCAATGCTGTAAAACTCAACAAACCAGAAAGAAGGGATGTGAGTATCAGCCTTCTTAATGAAAACCACGAGCCTGTAGTCGTTTGGAAAATCAAGAATGCTTTCCCTCTCAAGTTTCAAAGTGCTGATTTGAAAAGTGATGCCAATGAAGTCGCTATAGAATCTATTGAAATAGCGCATGAAGGATTGACTGTCGAGTACTTATAGAGATTTAAGAGATGAGTGTATATCCACCAGTTGGTTTTCATTTTCAAGTACGTTTTGAGATCAGCAACGATGCTATCGATGCTAGATTTCAAGAGGTATCGGGTATAAGCTCTGATCTAGAAACAGAAGATGTGACTGAAGGCGGGGAAAATCGCTTTAAATACAAGCTCCCCGTCCGAATCTCACACCCTTCTCTAGTACTCAAAAGAGGTTTGGTGACCGATTCTGCGCTGGTAAAATGGATACGTAACGCCTTGGACAATTTTGACATTACGCCCATTTCAATTGTAGTTTCTCTTTTAAATGAGAAACATGAACCACTTACCACTTATGCATTTATCAATGCATACCCACTTAAATGGTCCATCAGTGCCTTTAATGCCGAAAGCAGTAGTTTGGTTATCGAAACCATGGAAATGTATTATCAATTTTATAGAGTTTTAGATTAAAGAACATGCCAGTAATCATAAAAGAACTCATCATAAAAGCCGTAGTTGAAGAAACCCCTAATGGAGGAAACAGTGGTGGTTCTGGCACTGCAAAAAACACCCAAGAACAAGAGGAATTGATAGCAACTTGTGTAGAACAAGTGTTGGAAATACTTGAAAAATCTAAAAATCGATAATTATGAGTTTGGTTAAACTAACAGTGCTATCTTTTAACAACACTGGGGGTGCAGATTTACTGACACAACCCCCACAGTTGTATTCTGCCATGTTCAATCCAAACTCCTATAAAATTGAGTATCAGATTAAGTATCAAGAACAAAGATCAAATGGTGCTGTACAAGGCTCTGCCGAACCTTCGGCAACACCGCCACCAGTAGCAGCTGCTGCTACTGGTACGAGCACTCCAACCAACAGTTCTGGCGGGCCTTCAGGTGAGGAACCCAGAAAAATGTCTTTTGACTTTTTAATAGATGGTACAGGAGCTTCTGGTACAAAGCGAAATGTTTTTCTTGATGTAGAGATGTTCAAAAAAACAGTCGGGTACAAAAAGAACCTGAACCCTACGGCTACAGACAGTGGCAATTTGTTACCATTTCTGCTTCTAGTATGGGGAACCTTTATTTTCCAATGTAAAATCGAAAGCATAAGCGTCAATTTCACACTTTTTGATACGTTTGGAATACCCCTACGTGCTACCATGAGTTGTACTTTTAGAGAATTTCCTGGTGTTCTTGGGAATATGGGAAACCCTTTTGAGTCTGCTATGAATTCAGAGCAATTTTCTTCTGCTACTTCTGTTGCAAATTTACTGGCAGGAGCAGCCAATTTAGCACAAGGTGTTATAAGTAAGGCAAAAGATATGGATTTAGATAGTTTACGACAACCCCTTTAATCAAATAGCCATGCCTGCGATTTTAAATGATATTTCTACAGCATCTGTTACGAGCGAGGTACTTCTTGATGGTCAAAAACTAACAGGTGCCAATGGCATTGTCTCTGTTGTGGTAGAGAAGATATTCAATAAGATAGCAAGTGCACAGGTAATCCTGATCGATGGTAGTTCGGAGGCTGCTGATTTCACAGCGAGTAATCAAGCCTACACGCTCCCTGGCAAAACTTTGGAAATAAAATGTGGCTATAATGATGATAATCAGACACTATTTAAGGGCATCGTGGTTTCACATAGCATCAAGGTAAGATCAGGAAAGTCCCAACTTATTCTAAATGCCAAAGACAAATCAGTGTCTATGGCATTGACCAAAAAGAATAACTATTTTTTAACCACAACTGATAGTGATATTATCACACAGACTATCAGCGATGAGGGTTATATACCAGAGGTAGATACGACCACAACCATACATGATCAAATCGTTCAATCACAATGTTCTGCATGGGATTTTATCGTTCAGAGAGCTGAAGCAAATGGCATGTTGGTGAGCACAGATGACGGCAAGATATCTGTTAAAAAGCCCTCACTTTTGAACGTGAGTCTTATTACAGCATCTTATGGAAAGAATATCTATGAGTTTGATGCGGAAATGGATGCGCGTTATCAAGCCTCTAAGATCACTTCAAAGGGTTGGAAGCATGATGACCTATCATTACTCAGTGAAGATTCGAATGAGCCGAGCTTAGCCCCACAAGGCAACGTAGATGCCTCACAGCTTGCGAACGATATTAAATCAGGAGATTATATACAGTTGCATGGTGGCATTCATAATGAAAATGAACTCACTGATTGGTCCAATGCGCTGATACTTAAAAATAGGCTCGCAAAAACCATAGGAAGAGTTAAAATATCAGGTACTCCAGTAGACCTAGGTCAGCTGATCACCCTAGAAGGTCTTGGTGATAGATTTAATGGCCAAGTACTAGTTACGGGTGTAAGACATGAAATCGTAAGAGGTGGCTGGTGGATTGATATACAATTTGGCTTGGCGCCCAAATGGCATTCCCAAGAATACGATACCTCATATAATGAAGTATCAAATCTCCTACCCTCTATCCATGGACTTCATATTGGGGTGGTTACAGCCTTGGAGGGAGACCCTGAAAGCAATGAAAGAATTAAAATCAAACTACCGTTTGTAAAGGATTCGGAAGAAGGCATTTGGGCAAGAGTAGCTACAGTAGACGCTGGCACGAATAGGGGCACAGTAATTCTCCCTGAAATTGGCGACGAGGTTATTGTGGGTTTTATCCAAGAAGATCCTCGCTTTGCCATCGTATTAGGAATGCTCCATAGCAAGAAAAATACGAGACCCACGGATTTACAAGCTAAAGACGATAACCACATCAAAGGATGGGTAACGCGCAGCGAAATGAAGATGCTTTTTGATGACGAGAAAAAGATTTTTTCGCTATTGACACCAGGGGGCTATTCTTTGATTATCGACGAAGACACAAAAAAAATAGAGATTAAGGATGCTAATGGCAATCAAATCTCAATGAGTGACAGTGGCATAGAGATCAATAGCTATAAAGATCTGATCCTAACGGCTACAAATGATGTAAAGATCCAAGGTGTCAATATCAAAGAGGAGGCAAGTGCAGAATGGTCGGCAAATGGCTCGGCAGGTAGTAAGGTGGAAAGTTCCGCGACTACCACAGTAAAAGGTTCAATGGTTATGATTAATTAATTTAAAAATGCCAGCAGCAGGACGCATAGGAGATTCGAGTAACCATGGTGGCGTGGTGGTAGGTGCTGGAGTACCTACAGTAATGATTGGCGGAATGCCAGCAGCAGTTCTTGGGGATACTCATACTTGTCCCATAGTGCCGACAGCTGCCTCTCCCCATCTTACCTCATCCCCTTTTATTATGGGATCTGCAACGGTGATGATTGGGGGTAAACCTGCGCTGCGTTCTGGAGATTCTGCTGCATGCGGTGCAGCAATTGCTGTAGGGGCTCCTACGGTTTCAATTGGGGGTTAATTTAAAATAAGAAACATGACAAGTACAAGTACAGATATTACTACAGACAACCCATACATAGGTACAGGGTGGTCATTTCCCCCGACCTTCAGTCCCGGTGGGGAAGATATAGCTATGACTACAGGCAAAGAGGATATAGAGAATAGTCTAAGGATACTCTTTAACACTGAAATTAAGGAACGTGTGATGCAGCCCTATTTCGGTAGCGGTATGAAACAAAAAGTCTTTGATGCCATCAATCAAAACTTTTTGACATACACCAAATACATCATTCTACATGCCATCACTTACCACGAGGCACGGATCGCACTGGAAAGTCTAGATCTTGTACTTGATGAACAAGAGGAAGGAAAATTGATCATAAATATAAATTACTACATAAGAGGAGAGTATAAAAAATACAACTTTGTATACCCCTACTATGCAACTATATAATACTTAGAATATGCCTAAAAGTCTTTCAGATATTAGAAATTATCCATTCTCACAAGGCACTACACAAGCCTCGAGAGTGCTTCCTGCTTTGCGCGACGCTTCGTATGTAAAGTTAGATGAAAGACATATTGAAGATTTTTTGGTTTTTGCACAAAAGTTTTCTTCGCGTATCAAATATTATAATCTTAACTATCAGGTAGAGTTCTCTTGGAATAATTTTTTGTCAGGTGATATTTCTTTTCAAATAGCACTCTTAGCGAGTTTGGATCTTAAGGCATATAGCAAAGTATGGGACAAACTTAGTGAAAAACCAGAAGATGATGATTATATTCTGCAAATGACCTATAGGTTTGACTTTCTCTATCAGATCATTTATATTTTAGCTGAAGCATTTAACAGAAATAGTAGCTACGGAAACTATTCCTCGGCGCTTTTGGCTACTGCAAAATCTACAGATATTGGATTGTTGTATGATCTCACAGACTCTTATTTTACCGCTTCCAATACTTTAAATCTCATCAAAACCACTTCCTATCCGTCATTTGAATACGGAGATATAGTATTAGACAAAACAAAAGATTTACAAAAAACGCTTTCTGACGAGAAATACGAGAATTTTCTTTCGTCTGTTAGTGCAGACACTTTTGATCCCGATCTTATTTTTGGGGGTGCTGTAACAGCAACGGAACAGATACAAAATGCTCTTGAATATCAAAGTTTATTGGCGGAAGCTTTATTAAAAACTCTAGCTTCATCAATAGAACTGGCCAAACAATATTTTCAGGATTCATTGCAAGACTATACAAACCATAAACCGCACGTTGCACTTTTCTTGTCCTTTTTAAGACTTCAGGAAAGCTTTACGGAACAGTATAATACTCTATTACAAAAACATACCGATTTCTATTACAAGGAAGTCCTTTTGTTGGATAAGAAAGGCTACCAAGCAGATGAACTTCATGTATATTTTGAACTCGCCAAAAACCAAGCACCCTATTTGCTACCGCTCAATACCCGTCTCAAAGGAGGAAAGGACAGCAAGGGGAAGGATGTATATTATGACACCAAGGAACAAATTATAGTAAATAAGTCTCAAATAGCGTCGGTAAAATCATTTGCATACATAGCCAATGACAGTACAAGTTTTCCTGACAGGCCCAAAGGCCTGTTTGCGAGTCCTGTTGCAAATTCGAAAGATGGTCTAGGCAAGCCATTAGGTGATAAAGAAGCTTGGTCTATTTTTAGAACGGACAGTACTGTATATGCTGGTTTGGGATTTGGATTTACATCTCCATTGCTACAAGAAGTAATGGGAGATGCAAGTTATAATTTCTACGTTTATCTGACACAGGTAAATTTTGGAGCAGTTAAACAATACGAAGAGGCACTTAAGAATTATATTAAAGTTGAATTATATACAAATGATGGTACTCAAGAATATCAAGATATTGAAGTCTCCGTAGATGAGAACGGAGGCTATCTAAAGATCCCCTTCACTACAAATGGTTTAAGTAAATCGAAAATAAATTCCGAAGGTCCTTCAGCGAGCGTGATATTGAAGGCAAATAATGTAAATGAGTCAAATGTATCTTTTTGGGATGTGTATGGTTTGTTGCGTAGCGCGCATATTAGTAGGATAGAAGTAGAATTGCAAGATCAGGTAGTGGAGGCCTTTTTAATTGATACGCCAGTTGGGCCTGGCAGTGCTAAGGAGGGCTTTTTCCCATTTGGCCCAGACCCAAGAGAATTGAATAGTTTTATCATACAGTCAGAACTGTTTACAAACAGAAAACTCTCCTACTTTAAATTTGAAGGGGAACTCAAAGAGAAAAGTACTCAAATTGTTTATATGGATGTGTATGGCGACGGAATCGCACTTAATCACTATGAACATAAACATATTGAAGACAACGAAAGCAAGTTCTCGACAGAATTAACAGACCTCGGAAATCACCATTCGGGGACGGTTAAGTTTTTCTTAAATGCTTCTTTGGGACATGAAAATTATATTAAAAACTTTACCGCAGCTACCATATCGAAACAGAGGGATGGTTCTGGAACCTTTCCTGATCTTCCGTATACACCATTTTTCAAAAAGTGTAAACTTACGGTCAAGGTTGCCGAAGATGTAAGGCTTGAATCTGCTTTTTACAACAAACATCCTTTTGGTTTTAAACCCGTGATATCAGCAGACCATCTGTTTTGCCCTGTTATTGATACTGAAGGTGAATTATATATAGGTGTAAAAGACGCTAAAGTTGGCGAGAGCTTTGCCATACTTTTTCAGCTTAATGAAGGCAGTGCAAATCCAGATTTGGAATCTGCCAATCCAAAGTGGTATTATTTGACAGGAAATAACTGGGTTGAATTCGAAGAATCTAAAATCGCAGATGGGACAGACAAACTCACCAAAAGCGGTATCATTAAAGGAAGCTGGCCAGAAGGCATAGAACAGAGTGCCCTTTTGTTTAAAGAACAGCTGTTTTGGTTAAGGATTACGGTAGAGAAGGGTAAAATTGATGCAGTATGTGATATTGTTGGGCTTCATACTCAAGCAGTCATAGCACAATTCACAGAACTGCCAGAAAATGATATTGAATATTTAGGCACGAACGTGTCGGGTGATTTCGTTACTGCCCTCGCTCCCAAATTGGGCAGTATCAAATCGGTACAGCAGCCCTATCCCTCATTTAACGGAAAAAGAACAGAGCAAGATGACTCCTATTATCTAAGAGTATCGGAAAGACTTCGTCACAAAAAACGAGCGATTACTTTGTGGGATATAGAGCATATTCTCGCACAAGAATTCCCAGAACTTTACAAAATCAAATGTTTGGCTCATGCCACTAAAGATGCTACAAAAGGCGTAATTGTAAATACTGGAAGTATATTAGTTGTTGTACTCCCCTATAGCCAAGACGATAGCGAACATAAGTTTTCACCTAAGGTTAATGTGGCTGTTTTGAGAAAAATAAAACAGTATATCCAAAAAAGAATCTCTCCTTTTGTGGATATCAATATCATCAACGCAGAATTTGAGGAAATTAAGCTCAACTTAGAGTGTGTCTTTAGAGAAGACATCAGAGATAAAGGATTCTATCAAGAACAGCTCATTAAAGACCTACAAGGATACTTGTCCCCGTGGACAGTGACCAACAACCCCAATGATTTACTTTTTGACAAGAGCATTTACAAAGCGGCAGTTCTTGACTTTATTGAAGAGTTAGAATACGTCGATTATATCACAAAATTAGAATTGTCGCACGGTGGCCAAACAGATAAAGATGAGGCAACTCCTTTGTCTCCCATCGGCATTCTTACCAGTGCCAGCACCCATACGGTTTTAGCAAGTTTAGCAACGGAAGTATAAATACTATGATCAATATATAAAATGGCATCAAGTACCACTATAGCATCGCTTACAGAGATCACTCCCACGCAAGACTTCAACTATCTGAGAAGTAAAGGTTTGGAGTACATACAACAAATGGGCACTAGCTTATGGACCGACCACAATCTGCACGACCCAGGCATCACCATCTTAGAAGTACTTTGCTATGCACTTTCAGACTTAGGCTTTAGGCTGAATTTCAGTATAAAAGATCTGATCACGGAAAAAGATGGAAGTGCGGTTACCGATGCCTTCCATACTGCAGCAGAAATTTTAAGCAATGCCCCCCTGAGCATTAACGACTACCGTAAGCTGCTCATTGATATGAAAGGTGTGCAAAATGCATGGGTTTTTACCGCAGACACTAATGACTTGCCATTTGTGGAACCTAACGTTCCCCAAATATATGCTTGGTGTAAAGAGAGCAAACTGCTCTATGAGAGCCAATTGGGCACTATACCAACCTTGGCAGAAAGAACTCATGTGAAAAACGATGAAAGAGTTTATATCAAAGGCTTATATTCAGTAAAGGTTGAGCTGGACGAACATCCCGTATATGGCGATTTAAACAGCACAGAAGTTGAATATCTCATCAAAACTGATCCACTAAAAGGCTACACGGTTGAGGCTGAATTTCCCAAATATGTAAGTAGTCCCAATGACGATTTTTACACGAATATAGCTTATACAGTTACAAACATTACTTTCATAAATGACACAAAATTAAGCACCGCTGATTTTGAAAAACTCAATAGAACCGAGTGGAAAGTCGCAGTCACGGTAGAGTATGAGACCAAAAGTCTTACGTTCAGTCCTGTAATTATCAAATCCATTCATAACGCAACGAGTAGTAAACTGGTAATTAAAGGTACTGATCTGAGAACCCAGCTAGAGACTTCGCTTGCAAAAGAGCTCATTAACAGATACAAGGTAAGACCACAACAAATTATCAATCAAGTAAAAGACGTACGAGCCGTCCTTCAGCAACACCGAAATTTGTGTGAAGATTTTCTTTGGGATGTTGCTCTAGTAGATACAGAGGGATTGGTACTTTGCGCGGATATTGATGTTGAAACTTCTGCAGACTTGGAAGATATTCAAGCACAGATTTTTGTAGCCATAGAAAACTACCTTCTTCCTCCTGTTAGATTTTACTCCTTGGGAGAATTATTGGAAGAAGGAATGACCACAGATGAAATTTTTGAAGGGCCTACCCTACAGAATGGCTTTATCAAAGACGAAATGTTGGAAGCTAGCGAACTGAAGCAAGAGTATTATCTCTCCGACATCATCAGTATCATTATGGATATTCCCGGTGTCTTGAATGTGAAAAACTTTACACTGAGAGTAACCGATGCCAATGGCAACACAAAGGCAAGTGGACAGCTCTGGAAGATTCCTGTGAGCCTTAATCACAAGCTGTTGTTGAACAAGAAGAAAACTAAGTTCTTGTTCTTTAAAAACACCTTGCCGCTGTTGGCAAAGTATACAGAAACATTAAACAAAATGAAACTGTATGCGACACTGCAAAACCAAAGGAAAAACAGTTCTGATGAAAATGATTTACCCATCCCTACAGGCAAGTATAGGAACCTAGACAAACACTATACGATCTTGGATGAATTTCCTGCACTATACGGTGTTGGCAAAAAAAGACTTCCAGAACCCCTCAGCCCTTTAAGAAGAGCTCAGGTAAGGCAACTGGAGGGTTATCTATTGTTTTTCGATCAGTTGCTGGCCAATTACTTCAAACAGATCTATAAAGTCAAAGACATCTTAAGTTGGAAATCTACCGAAAAAGCGACTTTATATAGCAACTATTTTTACTTAGATACCCAAGGACAACACAATGAAGTAGCTCAAAACTTGCTCATAGACCATATTGGTCTAAAAAACACTGATTTACAGGGACTTGTACAGTCACAAACCAGCTACTTAGATCACAAAAACAGAATACTTGATCACCTGATTACAAGATTTGCGGAATCATTTAATGAATATGCATTGCACATGTATGCATTGCCAGATGAGTCAGTGATTTCTGATGAACAGGTATCAACCATATTGATTGACCAGAAGATTAATTTCCTCAAGAATTATCCCGAGATTTCTTCGGCCAGAGGCAAAGCCTTTAATTATACCCTTAACGATGTAGATGTTTGGAATAGTGCCAATATTTCTGGCTTCGAAAAAAGAGTGAGAGGCTTATTGGGCATCAGTAGCCAGACGAGAAGGAAACTTCAGGCTTTGCCAGAAACTGATTTGGAAGGAGGCTTTCATATCTTTGAACATCTCCTACTGCGGCCTACTCAAGATACAGACCACTTTTTAAGTATTTGTATTGATGAGGATTGTGACCACTGTACCAATGAAGATCCATATTCCTTTAAGATCAGCGTGGTTTTCCCTTTTTGGATCAAGCGATTTAAGAATATCAATTTCAGGAATTACATAGAGACTACGCTTCGTCGTGAAGCACCTGCACATGTACTTTTAAAGATCTGTTGGATCAATCAAGAACGAATGGCCACTTTAGAAACGGCCTATGAGGCGTGGTTGGGACAAAAAGTATTATACACTCAAGAGTTGCCCAATATCACAGAACCCACACAAGAAAATTACACAAAAGCACTAAACGACCTCATTGACGCCATAGAGGCAATGCGCACTGAATTTGACGTGACCACATTGCACAACTGTGACGACAAAGGGGAAGAAAACGACAACAGAGTGCGTCTCGGACATACAAATTTAGGAACCTTTAAATCCATCGAAAATGAGTAACAACATGTATCTCAAGTTTGAAAGCAACCAGGTATTAAGCGAAACGCACCTGAATGTAACTGTCAGCTATTTAGAAGAGCAGATCAGACGAACGCGCAACTCCCTTTTGGGGGCTGGTATCGTTAGTGGATTTGAAGTGGAAAGACCTACTACGACAAGTATTAAAATCTTTATTGGCACTGCCATTACCTCTGAGGGGTATCTGGCGCAATTGGAAAGTGAAAATTTCATAGGCACAGGAGACAAGAAAAATCTTATTTATGATAAAATCAAAACCTACGAACCCAAAAACTTAGCTTTCCCCTATCTCGGAGAAGCCGATGAGAGTACGATCGTGTATCCTCAATTCGATGGTATTGTTGCAGGCGATATTAAGCTGCTACTTCCTAATAGTGACCCTAAAGACGATAGTAATGCTTTTATTGTAGAAGGTGATTTGACCAATAAAGTAGTAGTACTCTTCTTGGAATGTACTGCCAAGGAACTTAAAAATTGCGAAGCTGACAACTGCTACGACTATGGAAAAGAGCTTATATTTAAGCTCCAACCTCTATTGATGAGTCGCGACAGTGCCGTGAAATTGATCAATGCAGAGTTACAGACCAGTGCACTTTCAGAAAATACATTAAAAGACAAATTGCTATCGCGGTTTAAACTAACAACACTCCCGCTAGCAAAACCTAGGTTCAATACCATTACAGACACTTATACTGTAAATGCTTGGGCCGATCTTTTCAAAACCAAGTTATCTGCGCTTAAAGCAGAACTAAGCATAAAGAATACTAGTATCGATTCAGCTATTAGTACGATTTTGGACAGTACTGCTACGCCTTTATCTGCATTTACAACAAAGCTGAATACCTATTTGACCAATGTGGCCTCAGTTCCAGCAAACAATTTGGGCGCTTGGCAGTACATCTATGACTTTGCGGTTGATTTCATCACTGCATACGAAGAACTTGTGGAAGCTCTCCTAGATTTCCTTTCGTACAGGATCAAAAGTAACTTGGCGTTCCCTATGCACATCCGTTTGGGTATTGTACCAACTTTGGGCAATACAACAAAGATCTACAATCCTGCGGATGAATTGTTCAGACATACCTATTACTCCTCGCAAAATGTCAATGAGCAGCAACAGGCTCACCATACCGCCACCATATTGCTTAATAGGTTGTCTAAAATAGTAGAGAAGTTTAATGCGAGCAATTTGTTGCAGTTTGGAGTAGTAAGGATTACGCCCGATTCAGGCAGCACAGTAGCACTCTCAAAGAGAAGCATTCCCTTCTATTACGGACAACCTGGGCAAAACACAAGCCCAGAAATCAAGAGTTTATGGAATGCAGAGTACAGTCGTTGGAATCGCCAAAACAGAGTTTTAAACTACTCTGAAAACAGTAATGCGGTGACTTATTCAGATACAGGATCGGCAAATGATAGTTTCGATGAAAATACATTACTGCCGCTTGTATATAGACAAAGAGACGCCGATTTTTATAGAATTGAAGGTATACTTGGTCTTCAATACGGTACCGCCTATTCGGCGATTCTAAACTATAGAAATAATTACGGATTGCCGTTTGAGTTGGTGATGCTCAAGTTAAATAAAACAGTCTCACTGCCTATACTTAACCAAGAGGTCTATTTTATGGATCTTGAAAGTTTGTATAATGTATTGAAGGTCGAAATCACCTGTTTATTAGGCAAATCAAAAACCTATTTCAGTAGTATTAAAATTGACTCTTCGTCTTCAATTACAGCCAATTTCAGCAATATCACTATAGCTGCGGAGGCCAGTAAAGTAAGTGTTTCCGAAGCAGCCCCTAAAGCATCAACGGCTAAAGTTTCAAATATAGAAGCCAAATCAGAATCTGTGGGTACCCAAAGCCTCTTTGGCGGTACAGAAGTGATGGCAAGTGCGCAAATGAGTAATGAACTTGAATATAACTTTTTACAAAATTCAATCGGCTACTATGTGGGAAACCAAACGTTCTTGCCAGGCATTTTACAGAGCTTTTTAAACCCAACACAAAGCAATGCCATTAGTGTGCTGAATGCGATAGACGGGGTAAGCAAGGCCATTACAGAAACATTTAAAGACTTTGATCCTGCAGTTTACAAAACAAAAGTAGATACATTATTGGCAGCAGCGCTTACTTATATTAACTATGCAAAAGGACACAGTGATGCCTTCTTTATCCAGCAAAAACTGGTCAAAAAAGGAGAATTATTGGACTTCTTAGATCGTATTTATTATGAGTGTGATTGGAAAAAACTGGAAGCTGTGGGCAAGGAGAAGGCCAACAGGATGAACTATATTTTCAAACAAAATCTCCTTTCGGAGTTTATCAAATATAACCCAGGAGTGGACCATATGGCAGGAGTGCCTAAAGGAGGGACCTTCTTGTTGATCTTTGATGAAAAGGGTACCGTTGTTGGAGATTTGGCAATACCTTATATACTCAACAGTTCATTGCCGCCAATCCAATATGTATTGGGTGTTATTCAAAGTATCGTCATTACAGGTCAAGTGAAAAATGCTCAAGGTCTCGGACAACCAACAGCCCAATTTAGCATTGATAATGTACCTGTTGCGCTCGATTCGCAAGGCAGATATGCCAAAACTGTAGCTGCAAATCAAAGCTATGTACTCAAAGCGGTACTTGCTGGGTTTACCACCAACCAACAAATCATTAATGTCGCAGAAAATGATGTCATTCAAGATATTATACTGATAGCTGTGAATGATCAGCCTAAAACTAAAGTAAAGATAACTATAAAAAATGCCGCAGGTGCTGCATTGGCTGGAGCGAGTATTGCTTTTGACAATAAAACATTCACAACCGATGCTACTGGTGTGGTTACTATAGATGTAAACACCAATACAGATTATCCATACACAGTTTCATTGAATGGCTATTACTCTCAAAATTTGGTTGCAAATGTAAAATCAGTACAGCTGGATGTTCCTATTGCTTTACATACTAAAGTCCTTGCACAGATAACCGTTCTAGATGAAGCGCAGAAACCATTCATCGACGCAACTGTGACTATAGATGGAGCGGTTGTCATAGATCAAAAAGACAACGTTTACTCGCAAGAGGTGGATGGTGATGTAACACATACGCTTAAAGTTGTGTCAAGCGGTTATGG